>CAYGJM010000001.1:0-450 GCA_964350295.1 uncultured bacterium
ACGTCTCGGTCCTTGGGAAATTTCCGTTTCGAGAAATTCTCAAAAAAAATCGTTCCGTCTCGGTTGGCAGGCCTTATTTTCGGAAGAGGGGTGGTTTATTCAAATGCCGGTTGCCGCAATGCATTGCCGCTTTGGGTTACCCCGTGATTTTCCTTTACCCGGCGGCAAGTCGCTAGGGCGTCTTTTGGAAGAGAGGAAAATTCCCAAGATACTCAAAAACATGACGCTCTATCTGAAAACGGGCGATGCGGGAGAGGTAGAGTTTCTCTCCGCTTCTTGCCGGATTCCGCAGACTTCCCCTTTTTATGATGTTTCCGTTCGTTATAAAAAGGATTGAAAAGGAATCAAAATTTTGAGATAATCCCTCGGAATATTAACCCGGCACTTTTTAAGTTCCACAATTACAAAAAAATAAGTCTATTTCTTGTTCAAATTATTTCTGTGCTCCGA
>CAYGJM010000001.1:460-2931 GCA_964350295.1 uncultured bacterium
TTGACTTATAATTATTAAGTACGAGATAGCTGAACTTACAGATGCTTTAAAGAATGGTAAGACAATGTCCGATGATAATAAATATAAAAATAACGGAAGTAAAAAGGGTTTCCCCGGCAGTTTCTTTTTATTCCTTTTAGCTGCCATTTTTATTGTTTTCGTCATACAGAACTTTTCGAATCAAAAAATGGCGAAAGTCTCTTTCAGTCATCAGTTGGAACACCTGGTCAACCTGAACCTCATTCATCCGGAAGAAAGTCGAAAAATCGCTCAAAACGATAATCTCGTGACGTTTAGCGGTAAGTTTCGGGCAGGAGAAACTCCGGAGGGAAAGAAACGTTATAAGTTTTTGCAGCTGTTGAATCAAAATCATGAATTAAAAGGAGAGAGGCAGCGTCTGGCCAATGAGTTAGCGTCTCAGGAGGCTCGCGTACGCGATGCGGGAGATTGGTTCTTGCATCTGAGCGGATTAAAAGTCCCTTCCGCAGGATACGTGATCATCGGCGGAGCTTACGATGCTCCCGATAGGGTTAATCGCGTGGTGATCAAGGATCTTTCCGATCGGGACGTTATGAGTCTGGCCTCTCTGGAAAATAAATGGGGTCGCCTTCTTAAAGAAGGAGGAGAAAGAGAGATTTCATCCTTCGGAGAAGAACTCAATACTCTCGTTCAAAATTTTCGCTCGCCCATGCTCGGTATCGGTTCGGACGTGCTGAAGCAACAGTTGAAAGTCATGAACGAACAGATTATAGAAATTCAGAGTCAATCGGAGGAGGCTCAAGCGGCCGTTTATAAAGATATCCTTTCTCAATTGGATAATGTCGTTCTTCAATTGAATCGAGTGGAAGGTCATTGCCGATTAACTCAGTTAAGAAGCGTTCGTTCGTATAGAGAAGATTTGGAGAGATACGGCACGTTGACCGCTCAGTTGGATGAAAATCAAGAACAGTTGGATAAGGCCCGCCATTTCGTGGCGAACGTGATTTGGTTCTTTAATAATAAAGAGTTAACTACGAGAGCTCTGGAAAAGCAGGACCCCGAAACATACAGCTATTGGTTCGTCAATGCCCGTCAGGAATGGGAAGGGTTTTCAGCTAACAAAGGGTATGCTTTCAAAGCTCCGGATCAACCCAGAAATACCGTTTTGGAAAGAACGTTTAAAAGTGAAGAACCCTCATTAAACTACTTCAGTTATTTATTCAGCTTCCTTCCTTTTATTCTGGTCATTCTCCTTTTGTGGTTCATTTTTTCTCGCCAAATGAAGGGGATGGGCTCTTCCGCCATGAACTTCGGAAAGTCTCCCGCCAAGCTTTTGAATCGCTCGGATAAAAATAAAGTAACGTTTGCCGACGTGGCCGGAATTGACGAGGCTAAAGAGGAACTGGAGGAGATTGTTGAATTTCTGAAGGCCCCTGCCAAGTTTACGGCTCTCGGAGGAAGAATTCCTCGCGGGGTCCTTTGCATCGGTCCTCCCGGAACGGGAAAAACCTTAATTGCCAAAGCCATTGCCGGCGAAGCGGACAGGCCCTTCTTCTCGATATCCGGATCCGATTTCGTCGAGATGTTCGTGGGTGTCGGGGCCAGTCGTATTCGCGACCTCTTTGATCAGGCTAAAAAACAGGCTCCCTGTATCATTTTTATCGATGAGATTGACGCCGTCGGTCGTCATCGAGGAGCCGGTATCGGCGGGGGACACGACGAAAGAGAGCAAACTTTGAACCAACTTCTCGTGGAGATGGACGGATTTGATTCGAACGAGGGGGTCATTTTGATCGCTGCCACGAATCGGCCCGATGTTTTGGATAAGGCCCTTTTGCGTCCCGGTCGTTTTGACAGAAGAATCGTGATCGATTTGCCCGATTTGAAAGGTCGTTACGAAATTTTAAAAGTACATGCAAAAAAAATTAAATTGGATCCGTCGGTTGATCTCATGGCCATCGCCAGAGGAACGGCAGGATCGGCCGGAGCCGACCTGGCCAACCTATTGAACGAGGCAGCCTTGATCGCTTCCAAAAAAGGAAGAACGGCCGTCACGGCCCAGGATACGATGGAAGCTTCCGATAAGGTTCGTTTCGGAAAGGAAAGACGTTCTTTGGAAATCTCTCAAGAGGAAAAAAAGACGACGGCCTTTCACGAATCGGGACACGCCATCGTGGCCTTAAAAGTCGAGCATGCCGATCCCGTGGAAAAAGTAACGATTATTCCTAGGGGATTTGCATTGGGAGCTACCTACTTTTTACCCGAGAAGAACAGAATCAGCTGGTGGAGAAAAGAACTCTATGACCAGCTGGCCGTTCTCTTGGGAGGACGTGCTGCCGAAGAACAGTTCATTTCGGATATTTCCAGCGGAGCAAAAAATGATATCGAGCGGGCTACCGCCTTGGCTCGCAACATGATTTGCGAATGGGGAATGTGCGACGAGTTGGGAAATGTGGCCTTAGATGAGTCTTCGGGGCAATATTATCCCGGAA
>CAYGJM010000001.1:2941-3643 GCA_964350295.1 uncultured bacterium
GGAATGAGCGGAACGGAAAAAAAATACTCGGAAGAGACGGCTCAAAAAATCGACCGGGAAGTAAAAAAATTAATCGATACCGCCTATCAAACGGCTCTTCGCATCGTCAAGGAAAATGAAGCCCAGGTCAAACTAATGACCGACATGTTGATCGAGTTTGAGACCTTGGATGCCGAGGATATTCGAGAGATTATGGAAAATCGTTGGGATATCGACAAGAAAAGAGCCAAGCTCAAACAGGCGGATGAGTTGCATAAGCAACAGGCTCCGAACGAACCTCCGGCTCCTCCTAAAATCACTCCTTTGCCCAATAAATTGGCCATTGATAACGAGTAAAAAAAAGCCCCGTTCAGGACGGGGCTTTTTTTGAATCCGGACCTCCGATGATCCAATGGCTTACTATTTCCGGGGCCCCTCTCTTTTTTTCGACCGGTCGGAAAAGGGAAGGAAGAGCATCGCTATTTTTTTGTAAAAGAGGGCAATTCCGGTGGCGGAGTACGGTGAGGCGAAAAGAGGTCTCCTCGGGAAAACTGATCTGTTCCCAGGGAAAATCTTTCGAAAAATTATTTTCCGCGGCCGAGTAAATGGCGATAATTGTCCGAGGATTGGGATCTTCAAGATCTTTTTCTCCTCGGGATACGATAAGGCTCCGGTGATAAGAAGACGGAGAATTGATTGTTTCCGGAAAATTCCATGTTAACT
>CAYGJM010000001.1:3676-9826 GCA_964350295.1 uncultured bacterium
GGTATTCCAAAAAATATTTGAGGAATCGTCGTCATTCGTTCTCCTTTGGAAAAAAACGAAAAAATTATAGAGCTTTTTTTATAAAAAAACGAATGATTTTTCTCCGCATTTTTGAAATATCTTTTGGTAAAAAAACAAGGAATGTTTTAATATTACCGTCTGATTTTAAAAAATAGAGAACGGGAGACCTTTCCCGGGGAATTTTCAGATGCATAATCATACTAAAAGAACATATATGGCAAAGGCTTCGGAACATAAGACGACTTGGTTCTTGCTCGATGCCAAAGGAAAAACGTTGGGAAGATTCGCTGCCGAGATAGCTAAAATTCTCAGAGGAAAGCATAGACCCGATTACACCCCTCATGCTAATACCGGAGACGGCGTCATCGTAATCAACGCCAAGGATATCTGCACGACCGGTGCCAAAGAGGCCAACAAGCTCTATCGTTACTATACCGGTTATATCGGGGGATTGAGAGAGATCCCTTATCGGGAAATGAAGGATCGGAAGCCCGGTTATATATTGGAACATGCCGTTAAAGGAATGGTTCCGAGAACGAAACAGGGGCGGGCGCAAATGAAAAAATTGCGCATTTTTGCCGATGACCGTCATCAAATGCAGGCCCAACAACCCATCACATTGGATATTTAAGGAGAAGGAATGGAAAAAATTGGCATTGGAAGACGAAAAGAAGCCGTTGCTTCGGTAAGACTTAAAGCCGGTACCGGTTTGATCAAGGTAAACGGAAATACGATGGAAGAATATTTCCCCTTACCGCTTCAAAGAGATACCATTATTTCTCCGTTGAAGCTCTTGTCCTTAAAGGGAAAGTTTGATTTGGTTATTCGCGTAAAGGGCGGCGGCGTCGAAGCTCAGGCCGCAGCCATTCGCTTGGGTCTTTCTCGAGCCCTCGTAAAGGACGAAGAAAATCGTCGTCAAGACCTTAAGTCGGTCGGTTTCTTGCGAAGAGATCCTCGTAAGAAAGAACGTAAGAAATACGGTCTGAAAGGGGCCCGAAAGAGTTTTCAATTTTCTAAACGTTAATTCAGACTCAAATCTTCCGGAATCATGGATAGGGCGGCATATCTTCCGCCCATTTCTCTTAGGACTTCTTGCCACATGCAGTCCGGATCCGTTTTAAAAATATGGTGGGCATCTCCCGATCGAATAAACCATTGCCCATTAAGGAATTCTCTCTCCAATTGTCCCGGAGCCCAAGAAGCATATCCGAAAAATAATCGAAGCGATACCGCTGCTTTTTCTGCCAAGATATCTCGGAGAAAGGGGAGATCTCCGCCCAAGTAGACTCCTTCTGCCAGAGAAATCGAAGGGTCATATTCCCCCGTATGGATCATCATCATTTGATTCATTTGTAACGGCCCGCCTGCCCGGAGGTCAATATCGCCCTCGAAAGAATCATCATCCATTTCGATGAGTTCCTTCGTCAGTTCAAAATCAATTTTTTTATTGAGAATCAATCCGAAAGAGCCCGAGCGAGAATGTTCGCAAATGATGACGACGCTTCGGAAGAAAATACCGCTTTCGATTTCCGGGGTGGCTACCAAAAAACAACCTTTGGAAATCTGTGCAAAAGAATCCTTTTCCATAATACCTTTAAGAGGGGAGGTTCAGTTTTTCATTATACAGCTGTATGAGATTTTGTAAACGATACACTTCGAGGAGTAAGTCGTAAAAATACTTTTTAAACTCCTTACCGTCGATGATTTCTTCATCTCCGGCATCGGCTTGTTCAATTAACTCACTCACCTTATCCAGCGCTTGATTGATTCGGGTCATTTCTTCTTCAAACGTTTTTTTAAAGGCATCGGGGGAATTCAAAGCCTCGACTTCGGCCAGTCTTTGGGCCTGCTTTTGTTTCCATTGGCGATTTCTGTGAAAAAGGAGGCCGTAGTGATTTAAATCATAGACTAATTGGTTAACTCTTTCCATCATTCCGACCGCTTCGAGATAGAGGGTCGGATCATTGATCAATTTACCCAAAGTTCCTTTCCCTTCCGAAAGTTGGCCCATTACCGTATTAAATCGATCGGCAGCCTGTCCTATCTTTTCAAGAAGACCATTACCTTGCATCGTTTTCATCATTTCTCCGGCTTGTGTCGTAAAATCGGCAATGCCCGAAGCTGCTCGTTGCATCGTTCCCACCAAATCGGATTGATTAATCTGTAAGACGATACCACGGATTTGTTCTAAAGATTGATTTAAGTTATTCACCGATGACGAGACGCCTTTCTGATTTTGTTCGAGTATTTCCGATAGATGAGTCATCGTATCGGCGATGGAATCCGAAGCTTTACTGACGCTTTTCAAGGTACTTGCCAGAGGATCGGCCGATCGGGCGTAGATGGTATGGCCGATCACCGAAACGGGTTTTTCTCCGGGGAGAAAAGGTTGGGGGATGATTGCAATGGATTTTTCTCCCAAAAGTCCCGAAGTATGAATTTCTATCAAGTCGGTATTGTACACGCGGATTCCGGAGTCCAGGGCCAAAACGACGGAATAAGAGTAGGGCTGCCCCGAATCATCAAGTACATTTTCCCTTGATTCAATGATTTGATTAATGGCTATAACCTCTCCGCAGGGTTTTCCGGCATAGGTAACTCTCGTTCCGATATCGATATTTTCGATATTTGCAAATTTTACGGTCAGTCGTTGTTTCCCGTCACCTGCCGAGGGTTTGAAAAAAAAGATCGACCAGACCAGTAGCCCGATGCCGGTTACCGTAAAAGCCCCCACGATCATGGTTCGAATTCTTCCGGAAAGTTGCTTATTCTCCATGCAGACGGATTCCTTTGGGTATGGCATTTTCTAAGAACGCACGTATGATTTCTTGATCGGAGCGCAGGAAAGTCTCCTTATCTCCGATGAAAATAATTTTTCCCTCCTGTAAAAGAGCCAATCGGTCGGCTACTTTCAGAGCGGAAGTAATATCGTGAGTAACGACCACGCTGGTGGCTTGCAGTTCTTGTTGCGTTTTGATAATCAGTTCATTGATTTGCATGGCATGAATCGGGTCGAGACCCGTAGTCGGTTCATCGTACAGAAGGATTTGAGGACGGTAGACGATCAGTCGAGCCAATGCCGCTCGTTTCTTCATCCCTCCGGATAGCTCGGAAGGCATCTTATCCTCGACATTTTCGAGTCCGACCATTCGGAGGGCGGTAGAGACCCGCTCCCGGATTTCTTCCGAAGAGAGATTCTCGTGTTGTTCGAGGTAAAAAGCGGTATTTTCAAAGATATTCATCGAGTCGAAAAGGGCTCCTCCCTGAAAGAGCATTCCCGTGTGAGCGATGGCTTTGTAAAGATCTACCCCTTGGAGGGAAGAGATCAGGATACCGTCAATTTCCAATAAACCGCTATCGGGTTTTTCGATGCCGATGATATGTTTAAGAAAAACGCTTTTTCCGACTCCCGAGCGGCCCAGGATGACCAGCGTTTCTCCGGTTTGGATTTCAATGTCAAATTGATCCAATACCCGGTTTTCGCCGAAAGCTTTACAGAGTTTTTGAGCCTTGATCATGCGGGCTCTCCCCACAGATAGGTATGCAGCGAATTCAATCCCAAGGTTAAAATGAAGTTCACGATTAAGATAACCGAATAATTCAATACGACGCTATTGGTCGTGGCATCTCCGACGCCGGCGGCTCCCCCTCGGGTAGTCAATCCCTTAAAGCAGGAAATCGTAACGATAATGACTGCAAAACAGAACGATTTGATCAATCCCATCATGATGTCAAAAGTAGAAATATGGTCCGGAAGAGGGGATAGAAAGGTAGCGGGAGGCATATTAAAAAAATAGACCGAAAGGAGGTAGGCTCCGAAAATACCCATTAATACGTTAAAGATGGTTAAGACGGGGAACATGGAAATGGCCGCTATGAATCGGGGAGCTACCAAGTAGCGCAAAGGATTGACCGACATCGACTGAAGGGCATCGATTTGTTCCGATACCTTCATCGTGCCGAGCTCCGCACAGATAGCGGCTCCGACACGACCGGTTACCATGAATCCCGTTAAAATCGGACCGAGCTCCGTGATCATTCCTTTGGTCACCATAATGCCCGTTACGGCGGCCAATCCCTTATCGGTCAGTTGAAAAATGGATTGTGCCGCTAAAACCAAGCCGGTGGCAAATCCCGTAATGGCTACCACTCCGAAAGAAAGAAAGCCGATGCTATACAGCTGATCGCGGATCAGGGAGGCGGAAGGGGGCTTGGTCAAAGAAACCCAAAATACGTTTCCGGTCAGGCAGACATAGCGACCGATTAAATCCAACAGGTTCAAAGAAAAGCGCAACATGTATCTACTTCTTCCTATCAAACGAGATATAAAGAAAAAAAAGTTTCCGATCAAATAAAACCGTTGCGATGAGTCATCACTTTTCGGCAAAAGCTTTTTTCGGTTATTTTCCGAGAAAAAATAGGATAGGACCGAGTATTAAGAATGAACGGGATAAAGTTCTTGCAATCGTCTGCGAAAAAAAGGATCGGGAACTTTACGGAAAGTACTTTCTTTAATAATAAGATTGGGATTGAAGCTGAGCTTTAAGTCGGAAAGGCTTATTAAATCTCGGAAACATCGAGAAGAAAGCTTGGTGAGTTCGTTTCCTTGCAGATTTAATTCTCGAAGATGGGCCAGGTTCATAAAGTTTTCTTCGGAAATGACGGTAATTCGGTTTTCGCTGAGAAGGAGACGGAAAAGAAAAACTGATTTTTTAAATATCTTATCAAGCGATGTGATTTGATTCTTTTGAAGATGTAATTCTCGAAGATGGATCAGCCTTCGAAAGGCTTTCGGGTGGATGAAGGAGATGAGATTGCCGGAAAGATTTAATTTCGAGAGGTTCACCGTTTTTCTAAAAATATTTTCGGGAATTTCCGGGATTTCATTTTGAGAAAGATTCAGGTCCTCTAACCGGGATAATTTCGTAAAATCAATAATGGAAAGATCCTTGATTTTACAGCTTGAAAGGTCTAGTTTCAGAAGACTTTCCAAATCGGAAAAGGCACGTTGAGAAATGGAGGTGACGGCATTTTCGGATAGGTTTAATTGTTGTAATCGGCATAAACCTTTATAGTCTTCTTCGAGAAGGGATGCGATTTGATTTTTTTTCAGGTCTAAGAATTTAAGGCGTTTCAATCCGTTTAAAACTTTTCCGACGGATGTGATTTGATTATTTCGAAGATCTAATTTTTGAAGATTTTGGAGTCTTCGAAAGGCTTTCGGGTGGATAGAGGAAATAGAATTATCGGAAAGATTCAGAGTTGTAAGATTCACCGTGTCTCTAAAAATATTTTCGGTAATTTCCGAGATTTCATTTCCCGAAAGAATTAAAACTTGTAATCCGGATAATCCCGTGAAATCCATAGGGGAAAGGTCCTTGATTTTACATTTTGAAAGATCCAGACTCAAAAGACTTTCCAAATCGGAAAAGGCCTTATTTCCCACGGAGGAGAGCGGATTATTCGATAGTGTCAGCTTTGCCAGGCCGGTTAAGCCTTGCAAAGCTTTTTCCGGGATATGAGAGATACGGTTATTCGAAAGATTCAAAGAGTTTAGTTTTTGCAAATTTTTAAAAGCCCTTTCGGGAAGCCATCGGATAGAATTGGAATTCAGATCCAATTGTTTTAAACCGGTACAATAACGAAGAATTTCTTTGGGAATGGTAGACAGAGAGCATTTTTCCGTATCCAGTTCTTGCATTTCGGCTAATTCCCTTTGATTTTCCGGTGTGGCTAACCATCCCTTTAGCTCTTCGATATTATTGATTCGGATATTCGAGATGTCTATTTTGAGAAGATCTTGCGAGCGAACGGATCGGCAACAGGCCTCTAATTCCGGAACTTTAAAAGGATTGAAACGAAGAGGGAATTCAAAAAGATTCGGCACCCGGCGAAGTTGATAAAGACCGCGAAAGACTTCTTCGGAAAGCGGTTGAAGAGGGTTTTCAAATAAGAATAACCGATGGAGATTCGATAGTCCCTCAAAACTATTCGGGTCAATAAAGGTAATTCGATTATTAAAGAGGTCTAGCTCTTGCAGAGCGGGTGATCCGTGAAAAGCACGGGGAGGGATGGAAGAGATATGATTGAAGGCAAGAGATAGCTTTGTGAGGCCCGTGCAATAGCGAA
>CAYGJM010000001.1:9836-32942 GCA_964350295.1 uncultured bacterium
AGCGAAGAATTCTTACGGGAATATTTTGTAAGCCGCAATTGGCTAAACTCAACACGGTTCGTTCTCTCAATGCGATTTGATTCAACGGAATTTTTAACCATTCAAGAAAGTTTTCAACGGTATCGTCGGGAATTCCCGGGATATCCGATTTTAGGGCGGTAGCCGTTTTTAAAAGATCCGGTTCTTCTATTTTTTCATAAAGTTTCGCGAGGTCTTCGAGGCGAAAAGAATCAAAATTATTCCTTTCGGGAAGAAATTGTTTTTGTAGTTTTCCGACCCGTTGATAAAAATCTCGGATGACTTGCAGGTGGTCGGGATGTTCCGGGTAGAGAGGATGAGTTCTTCCGGAAGCCGTCTCTTTGATCAGGTGATCAAAGAAGGCGAACTCGTAATGCCCGTCTTTTGCGGCATCCTCGAGATATTTTATAAATTTTGTAAATCCCCCGGATAATATTTTAATTTGTTCTCCGGAAAGCACTTTGTTTTCATCGATCTTTTGAAGAATAAACGATAAGCTCATAACCTCAAGAGGAGGGACGAGGTTTCTTCGTTCCTCTTGATATTCGAAAGGATAAACGGTAAGGATTTGTTCGGGAAAAGCAAAACTCATAGCCTAACCTCTGATGTCGTCGAATTATTCTAAAAGTAATTTGAAAAAATGTCAAGTTATATATTTTAGTAGCGAAAAAGAAGGATTTCTTCTGCGGCATCCTTCGAGGAAAAGAGCGTTTTTTTGAGGATGGAATGCCATTTTTGAGCCTCTTGCAGGAAAAGAGGGAAAACGTCGGATAGGAGCTCCGGGTTTTCCGGATCCAGGAGGAGCTCTCGAGTGAAATAAATACACGCATTCTCGGGATCGGCCGTTAATCTCCCGTTTTTTTTTCTGGCGAAAAGGTCCGAGACGATTTCATTCATAAAGTGCTGAATGTCTTCGACGGAAGAGGGAAGTCGGCTATTGAGTACCGTTTTCAGAAGGATAACGCCTTTTTGATCGTCATAATATAAAGAAACGGTCAGCGGATCTTTCCCCCGATGAGCTAAGAGACAATATCCGTCTCGATCGGGCAAAAGGGGGGCTTTAAGGTGCAGCGAGCTGCTTAAACGATTGAGGTTTAGAAGAAAAAGTTCAAAGCTCATGGGATTATTATATACTTTTTTATAATAAAAAGCAACTAAAATAAGAATTGTCAAATAATTTTTTTAATTTTTAAATTAAAAATAAAACTTTCTTTTCTTGAAGAAAATGTAAAGAAATTTTAGAATTTCGGCATGGTTTTTATAAACATTATCATTTTTTAAATAAGAGGTATAATTATGACAACTCCGATTGGAAGTTCTTGTGCGACGATGCACACCCTCGTTTTGGAAGAGGTTAGTTCCAAAAAAGTAGATACTTTGTTTCCCGAAGCCGGATCCGAGGTAGCTAAGAATGAAGAAACGAAGACTTCTTTCGTTGCCCAAAACGAAGAAGTGGCAACGGAAGCTCTTAACGAAGGAACGGAAGTAGCCGTTTCCGCTCCTGCCGCCGAAGCCGAAGGGGCCGAAGTGGCAGAGGAAGCCTCCGCCGTCGATGCGAACCCGGAAGTGGGAGCAGAGACGCTTGCCGTTAACGAAGAGAAAAAGAGCGTTCCTTTTTCCATTCAAAACAGAGTGTAAGACATTTTTTTGTCGAAAGGCATCCGAAAGGATGCCTTTTTCATGGTAAGAGCTTCTCTTGAAAAGAAGCTTGTTTTCCCGGGTCAATTCCGTTATCTTCCGAATCGATAAAACGCATGGGGCGTTCCCGGATCACTTCTTCAAGCATTTCCAGACTTTTATCGGTAATTCCCGTGTTTCTCAGGCTCAAATATTGTAATGATGAGTTTTCTTTCAGACCTTTGCAGAGAATTCTTACCCCTTCGTCTCCGATCGGATTGTTGTCTAAATAAAGATAAGCAAGAGAGGGATGGATCTTTAGGAGAAGAGCCGGGAAGCGGATCATTCGTTCGTCTAAAAAACAATTGTCCAAACGTAAGGCTCGGAAAGAGACGCTCAGAGAGAGGGCGATCATAAAGCAACGAAAAGACTCTTCCGAAAAATCGATTTGTCGGAGGGTTAACGTTTGCGGAAATTCCTCGGTAATTTTTTCTCTCCAGGCAAAAGTCAGAATTTCTCTTCCCGGATCTCGATATTTTTGAGGAAGTTGAATTTTTGCCAGCTCTTCCGTCGGTTCTTTGGAAAGGTCTCGAATCATCTCATTTTTGGTTATGAAAGTATTCCCGGAAGGGGCGTTCGGGAGGGATTGACGGATTTTTTCTCCGAAGAGGACGGGGCGAAGAAGAGAGAGCTTCCGGATCAATTGTTGATTAAAGGGAGAAATTTTCCGGGGAAGAAAAGGGCTTGTAGCACTTTCTTCGGAAAAGGAAAACAGCTTTCGTAAGGAGTCATAACGGGGATCGGGCTCTTGCATGAGAAACTACCTGTGAAAGTTCCTTGTAGCAAAAGGGAGATAAAATTTTCAAAAAAAATTACCGATTTATTCGGGATGCAATTTCGGATAATTGATGAATGATCGAAAGGATCCGTTCGTAAAATTGGATGAGCTCCTGTTTTTTTTCGGAGAGAATCTGTTGCGAGGACTCGGTTTCCGATCTTTTGGAAAAAAGGGTTTTTTCGAGGTCTTGCATGAGGTTCATGAGTTCTTTTTGCTCGGAAAATTCGTAGGTTTTTTTCCGGGAGGGAAGAAGGCCTCGATCATAGGCTTCGTCCAATAAGGCCTTTTCGGAAGGAGTTTGAAAGGAAACGGTATTATTTTCATTCAGACGGTCGTGAACGATAGTTTGTAACTTCTCCGACAGGGAGAATTCCTGTTTTTTTTCTTGCAGGGATAGCCGTTCTTTATCGACTGACAGAGAGTCGTTGTGAAATCGGTGAAGAAGGGGATGAACGGAAATCATAAAACCTCGGTTACTCGCTTTCCTGATGAGAGAGTAATAAAAAAAGAGCCTCTTTTGAAAGAGAAGGGCGCGGTTTCAAGGGAAAGGAAAAAAAACGTTTCTGGCCGGGTTTCAGGTAGAAATGGCAGTCCTTTTGAGGAACATGAAGGATTAACCCTTTATCGGTTAAAAGTGTCATTTTTGTGCTCCCGTAAAATAAAATGAACGATAAAATAATCTGTTTATAGAAACATTTTACCCTTTTTTTTATTAAAAAATCAAACCAAATTATTTATTTAATAACTTAGTTTCCAGCGAAGGGAAAGGGTTGACAGTAAGTACTCTTCCGAAAAGGCGGTTTGTAATTCAAAATTTCTTTTGAAATGGGCCGTGATCAGAAAGGGAGCCATCCCGGGGGTAATCGGTCGGTCCAGGGTAATCAAAATATTCCGGGTGAAGTATTTCCCGATTTGAATTGTCGTATAGTCTCCCTGATTCTGACCCACGGAGGAGCCGAAGGAAAGTTGGTCGACGCCTATCCCGTTGCGGAGACGGTCAATTACGCCGGGACCCGTATAGGCTCCGGAAAGAGTGGCCAAAGTATGGGTTAGGGCCACGGCCTGAAAAGGGGTTAGTTTTTTCACCGTTTCGTTATAGAGCATGAGAGAAATGATCTCCGCGGTCGGGTAAGGGGGAGAGGAACTAAAGGTGAGGCGTAAGTCTTCCGGAGGGCCCTTCAGATCGGCCCGTACCGTAATATGGCGGATATCGGTTTCGGCCGTGACATGCAGGCGACTTTGGGTTAACAGGTCTCCGTGAAACAGAATTTTCCCTTCCTTAAAGCGAAGGGAATTCCCTGCAAAGGAGAAAGTCCCGTTGATATTTTCCAGTTCGCCGTACAATTCGGGGGCCTTATCCGTGCCTGTTATGTGCAAGTTCCCTTTCCAAAGGGATTCGATCCCTCTGCCGCGAATGTAGGCGTGCCCCGGAATCGATAAATGCAGGTCGAAAGTAACGGGAAGTTCATGATCCGTGCGGGAAGGAGGGGCTTCCTTTTTTCGAGGGTATACGTAGGTGACGGGGAATACGGGCATTACTCGGGAAGAGGCATTCGGAATGAAAGCCTCGGCTTTCAGAACTTCCGGGCTTCCCGAAAGAACGGCTTTTTCGCTATTTCCTCGAAAGGAAACCGGTCCGGAAAAGGTGGCCGATAGGGAGTCCGTTTCCAAAAGTCGGGCCCGTTCTACCGAAGCATCGAGAAAAAAAGGTAATTTTTTTTCGATATCCGGAGTGATTTGTCCCCGGGCGGTAATTGTTCCGTTAAGCCCGTCTCCCGCTTGAAAGGAGCGCAAGCGAAGGGTTTCTCCTTCGCCGACGAGGTAGGCATCCATATTTTTGAGGGACAGGCCGATATGCAGATTTTCGTAGGAACCTTTTCGAAGACGTATGGATCCCGTTATTTTCGGCCGTTTTAAATGTCCGTGCAGAGAGATATCCATGTCGATATTCCCTCCCAATAAATGGTTTTGGGGGATCAAAAATCGAAATAGGGGATTGAGTGCGGAGCCTTTATAAAGAAGGTCGATCCGGGCCGATTCATTTTTCGGAAGGATGACGCGGAAGGGATTCATCTCTACCGTAATGGGTAGATCGAACGAAGTTTCCATTTTTTTTGAAGGGGTTTGTTGGGCTCGTAAGGAACCCGTAAGGCGATGCTTCTCCAAGGTGAGTTGCAGGTTTCCTCGGTAAGGAGGTTCCGGGACGTTTTGATCCGCAAACAGTCGATTGAAAGAGCAGGTAAGCGTTCCCGTCGGAATGTTTTTTTCTTTTCGAAGGGAAGCTTGAAGGTCAACGGTTCCGGACGGGTGGAGGTAGGGGATGAAAAAATGGAGAACCGGTACGGGGAAGTTCCGGGCAATCAATTCCGAAAAATCTTGGGACTCGGTGAAAGAAAGGGTTCCCGCTCCGACTTCCAGAAGAAGAGGGCTGTTGGTAAAAGATCCTTCGGAAAACAGGAAGGTAGTCGGAGAGAGTAGTTTATATGGGATACCTTCGGATGTTCCGGAAAAACTCCTGATCGAAAGAAGGGTTTCTTTTTCTTCTCGTTGTATCAGGCCGGAAGAGAGGATTGAGAAATCACCCGAGGATTCCCAGTGAAAGGAAAGGGCGCGATCCTTTAGGTAACCGTTACAACGGATATCCGGCCAGGAACGATCAAAAGCCATCAGCTCTTCGCTTTCGATCGAAAGATCTCCTTCGAAAGAACGGGGCTGCAAGGGAAGACAGGAGCCTTTTCCGAAAAAGGAAAAAATATGACAGTCGATCTCGTCAAATCGGAAGCTTTTTCCGAAAACCTGCAGGGCAATTTCTTGACGAGGTTTTCCGGAAAGACGGACTTCGTCCAAGGTGCTCTCTCCCGAAAAGTCACCGTGGCACTCCTTTCCGATCAGGGGGGATAAAAGAGCCGCATCGGGAATGCGAAAAAAGATCGTTCCGAACAGAATTTTATCTCGCAGGGAAAGTTCTTCCGCGCGGAGCCGGTTATCGGCATAATCGGCAGAAAGATCGGCAAAGGAAAGGTCGGAAAGGGTTTCATACGAAAAGTTTCCTTGGAAATTAGCTTTATGACGATTTAATAAACCGGCAGAACGAATCGATCCTCGATAAGCATCCTTGATTTTTTGACGGGTGATGAGAGCGTTCCAATCTCGGATCTCGTTTAATCCGTAAGTGATTTTTTCGGCATGCAGCGAACCGGTGAGGATCGGTTCCTTTCGATAGCCTTCGATGCGAAGAGCCATTTCTCCCTCTCCGCTCAGCGGTTTCGATACGGGAATATTTAATTTTTCCAAAGAAGAGACATGCAATCGGAGATCGGTATCTTTAAAAAATCCTTCTCGACTCAGACCGAGTTGACCGGTCAAAGAAAGGGGAGCATAGTCGACATCGATCCGATTGATAAAGAGGCCTTGTCGGGAAAAGAACGAAAAAGATGCTTTTCCTTCGAGATTTTTTTCGGAAAGAAAGGAGGGGCGGGCTCCCTCTTTTCGTTTCCGATCGGCCGGGAAGGAAAAGGAAAGAGCACCTTCTATTCCTTCTTCGGTCGCGATTTCCGGATGGAATAAGGAAGCCAGGGACTGCTCCGTACCCCTAGCCGAAAGTTCTCCTTCAAAAGGAGGGGCTTCGGAGGAAAAAAAATAGGGAAGCAGGGTATTTCCGGGATCTTTGATTTGTAGGGTACTCGTAAATTTTTTTCCGCCGATCCGAAAGGATCCTTTCAGAGAGCTTTTCGCAAGGGAGGGAAAGGAGAGAGAGGCCTGAGTCGTTAACAGGGATCCTTTGCGAAACCACCGCAAGAAAATTTGAGCATTTGCGGGAGGAATTTCCTTCCCTTCGACGGTAGATCGGCAGGTAAAGTTTTTGATTCGGATATCGGCGGATAATTTCGGATACGGGAATTTCGGAAAATGAAAAGGAGTCGAAGAAGAGGTTTCGGGTATCTGAAGGAGATCGACTCCGGAAAGAGAAAGATGAATGCCTTTTCGATTTTTAAGGAGTGAGGTCAGAAACGTTTGGTGAAAGTCAGCTCGGTCTATTTCCAACCATACCTCTTTGTTTCTTACGAATTTCATATGATAAAAAACGAAATGAAAAGGAAAAAATCCGTCGTATGAATCGACGAGCACTTGTGAATCGGTTGCCTCTCCGAGTCGTTGCATCGCGGTTTCCGCTATTTTTTTTTGGATGTAAGGGGTTTGTAATGCAATGCAGGAGCCGATGAGAATCAGAAGAAGAAAAATGAGCGGATATTTCAGGATTTTTTTCATGAGATCTCCTTTAAAAGGCTTGGCCGAAGCTGAAATAAATTTGATAATTTTTTCGGATATTCGGTCTTTTATTCATCGGAAAGCCGATATCCAGTCGTAAGGGGCCGACGAAGGAAAAGTAACGAACGCCGACGCCGAGGGATTTCAGCATGGCCTCATCCCATTTCGGCCATGTCGAGAGGTAGACGTTACCGACATCCAAAAAACCGACGAGCTCGACCGATTTCAGAAGGACGATTCGAGGCTCGACGCTACAGAGAAAAAGAGAGTTCCCTCCGATCGGATTTCCGTTGTCGTCCAAAGGGCCGGCTTTTTGGTAAGGATATCCTCTCAAGTGATCCGGAGAACCGGCGTAGTAACGGTAGGGCGGAGGGATATTCGAAGAGGATCTTCCGAAAAGAGTCCCGAATACGGCATTCAAAGCCAAAATCAATCGTTTGTTCGGAAGGAGATATTGATAGGCCGATCCCTCGACGCGGAGTTGCGCGAAATTCGGATTCGACTCTCTTAATTTAAAAAGCGGCGTAAAAGAAAAGGAGGCCCATCCTCCTTGTGTCGGATTAATCAATACGTAATCCGAGGATTGATAATTTATGTGCAGAGGAATTCCGAAAAGAGAAAATAACGAGTTATAGTCACTCCGCGTCGTTTGAAAAAAATCAAATTTCACTCCTAGGGAAGAGGAAAAAAAACGATTGAATTTTCGTTCTACATAGGACAGGGTATTCACCCCTTTTTCATAAAAATCGGGTTGATGATTGTCAGAGGCTTCCGATTGAATGACGAAAGTTTGGACGGGAGAAAGAAAATCGGGAATGATGAATTTCAGCCCGGCTTCCCGTACTTTTTGATTGATATTTCCGTTTACTTGTAAATCGGTTCCCGAACGGAATACGTTACGAGTCGTCCATACCGCATTGCCTCCGAATCCTTCCCACGTGGGGGTGTAGGAACCTCCGAAGGTCAGGGCATTGAATTTCGCATCGGTAACGGTCACGGTGACGGGAAGTTGATCTCGATCAACCAATTTATCTCCTCCCGTAACCGTTACGGTAGCAAACAATCCCGTATCATACAGTTCCTTTTCCGTCTTTCGCAGAAGGTTTTCGTCATAAAGTTCTCCCCGTTTCCAGCAAATCCGATTCCGGATGAATCGATCGTTTGTCAAACGGCTTTCATTGACGATCGTTGCTTTCCCGAAATAAGCCCGGGGGCCGCTGTCAACGCTTACGCGAACATCGACCGTTTTTTGGGCTTGATCAACGATCATTTCTTCTTGGCGTACCGTTCCGAAAGGATAACCTTTTTGTCGTAACAGATCGGCAAGAAGATTTTCGCCGTCCAGCAACTTATCGGTTCGGGCCGGCTCTCCGGGGTAAAGATCGATATCGGAGGTCCGAATCAGCGAGAGGTCGAAAGAATTTCCCGGACAAGAATACATGTCGAATTCCTGCAAGAGATAAGGAGCTCCCTTATCCACGATAATGAACACTTTGTATTTCCCCGATCGTTTTTTTCGGATGATTTCGGTCGTTACTCGGGCATCATAATAGCCGTAGGCCCGAAGGATTCGGAGAAACTCGGTCGCATCGGCTGCCGCCCGATAATGCAAAGCAGCCAAGGAGTGGGGGGATCGTTTGCGATGGCGTACCAAAGACGAACTTTCTTTTAAGGCTTTTTTCTGTTCCGTATGGCCTACGCCTCGAAAAGAAACTTCGTAAGCATTTCGCTTGGCTTCCGAAGGAGAGGAGATGAAAATGAGGAGAAGAGCCGGAATACAAAAGCCTCGCTTTCTACTCCGAAAAAACATAAGCATTTAAATACAAGACTTTTATACTAATAAAGTTTCCGTTTAAAAAAAAACTCTAGTACAGATTGCACTTGGAAGCAAGTATTTAATCATTTTCCGAAATCTTTCGGAAGAGCGCTCGATCATCTTTTCTTTTTTTATGTAATCTGTCAGAATATCGTGTCTTCGAAACGGAGGAGGCCTTTATGTCCATTATTTCAAATCCTTTTTCTTCTTCTCCGCATCTTTCGGATGAAGGCGAAGAACCAAGCAAAAACTCGACTGCTGCAGGGACCTTATATCATCCGCAACAAAATCGTTTGGAGTCGTATTCTCGGTTACCGGAAAGATTCTCTTTGCAGCCTTCCGATCAGTTTTCTTTTTCCTCCCGTATCTTTACTTGGTGGAAGCTTCCGCCGAATAATAAGCCTCCCTCCTATGGAGATCCTCTACTATGGAGACAATCCAAGTGGAACAAGTTTCCGGAAGGAGAGAACGTTCGAAACGCGGTCTTTCAATTGGAAGGGGAAAAAAAAATAGGGGAACACGATCAATTACATGTATTTCATCGTATGGCTTCGGACAAGATAAAACCGAAAAAGCTTTTGACGGACGAAATCCGCTTGATAACGATTACCGCCGGGAAGATTCACCGTAATACGGAGTGTTCGGAGTATTATGTTTTGTATGCAGCTCCGGAGATGTCCGAGCGTTTTCCGCCGAGATCCCGGCTTTCGGAAAAAGAAGTCCCTTCCGAAAAGACGACTGCTCTTTCCGTGAACTATAGAAGACATAGGGAACAACGTTACTATGAAGTCTTCCCCCCGAAAGACGAGGAAGAGGGCTCTTTCCGACCCAAACGGAAAGCATCTTTTTCGGAAATGGAATTACCGCCTCTGAATGAAGAAAACGAGGCCCTTTTGTGCGAGCTTTTAAAGGATTAAAAATAGCCAATCTTTTCTAAGAGAAGATCTGTCCCCGAGGTTCTTGCGTTTTTTTTTATTCCCGCTTATCCTCTCTTCCCTGTAAGAAACGATAGGTGTTTTTATTATGTCTTTCTCCATACCTGCGGATACGAATTCTTCGATTTCGTTTACTTTGTGTTGCGATCCTTTCTTTTTTTCCGAAGAGCCGGAAACGAATTGCTCGGAGGGGCTTCGGAACCGTTTGACGGAGTTATTCAATAAAAAGGTTATCAAAAAGACAACCTCTTTGGAGGGATATCGAGAAGAAGGAAAGACCTATTCTTTCGTTACTGCTTCTTTGTCCCGAAAGGGAAAGCCGGTCGTTATTCATCAAGAGGGGGAGATCGGTTATTTTTTCCCCCGGGGCTGGGAGATGGTACGGATAAAGAAGAAAGATAGGGGGGAGTACAATATCTGTCAGCGGGAGATTTTTGTTACGATTGATCTGATCGGTAGGGGTTCCGAAAATTTTTTTTGCGTTCGACCGCCTCAAGAAGAATTTTATCAGTTATTTTTCTATCAGAAAAATCTGTCGTGGCGCGATCCGATAGTTTCTTCTCCTTCGAAAAAACAAGTTCGCAAAGAGCTCCCGTCGGGGGGGCTTTTCGCAAAAGGCGTAGCCAAATCAACTTCCGCCCGTCCTGCCGGACCGAATCCGGAATTACCCTCCGAATCTTTGGATTTCTTTTCTCCGAATAAGGAGGGCGACTTTCCCGATCATTTCGATCCGGAAGCCGTTCTCCGAGAATGGCAAGAAGAAGATTCCGCTGATCCTTTTCCCGATTTTGGGGGTCTTCCCCCTTTATCCCCCTCCTTTTTTCGGGATGATGATGAACTTTCTGCTCAGCCCCCCCTATAACTCAAACAATAGAAGGAGTTTTTTATGTCTTTTCCGGAACTATTAACGTACTTCTTATGTCACGAATCGGTCACCTTTTCAAGTCAGAGCGGAACCATTCAAAAAAAACAAGGATTGCAATTAGGAAAGGAATATCCTCAAGAACTTCGGGCGAGGTAGGAGGGCTTATCTCGAAAACACTTTTGTATGTCGGATCAGCCGTGCATATACTTCCGCGTTACATTAAATATGTATTATCCGGGTGAATCAATCGATCCGGGAGCGGTAAGTCCGCTCCCGGATCGATTGCGTTGTCGGACCGTACGCTTCGGTCAATTGCTTTTGGCTACGGCCCTCTTCGAAAAACAAAAGGTGAGGCGGATCATTCTGAGATCTCTGTTATTTATACTGTCAATAATGAAGTGTTTCCCCTCGGATCCGAGGTTTTTTCAAAGCCGAAGGCGGGACAAACAGCCGGAAAAAACCTATCGTTTTTTCTTGCAAAAGAGTAGCCTTTCGATCCTGCAAAAATATGGATCGCCGAGCCCCTTCCGAATGACCGAAGCCCATTGTGCGTTCGCAGTCCCTCGATCACCTTTCCCCCGGAGCCCTCCTCTTCCGACTCTTCCGAGAGAGCCGGTTTCCTCGGAAGGGCTTCCGCTTCTTCTGCCTGTTTTTTTACCTCCTCCTCCTTTATTTCTCGATGAAAATCGGAATTCCTTAACGGACTTAACGCCTCCTCCCGAAATCCGGCAATTACTGCTCTTGAATGGCCTTTTAAGAGAAGATTTTGATTTTCTGCCGGATTAAAAAAAGATTGCTTTTTTTTTAATTTTTTTTTATAATAGAGCAGTTGCAGGAGGTTATTCATGGCTTTCGATTCGGAAATTACATCAATGAAGTATGACTTTGATACTAATACGGTTACGGTAAAATTTAAGGAATTTCAAGAGACGGAAGGGGCGAGAAAGCTCCGGGAATACGGGAGATGCTTCGAAGTCTCTTCGGTGACTTTTTCGAATAAAACGGGTGACTTTCCTCAAGAAGTCATCGGTATTCGTAAAAAAGAGGAAATGAATGAGATCATGGCCCTTTTTATTCGGGTTCTTTCCGAAAGAAAAGATTGGTTGCAAAACGGGGAAGGAGGAAATGCCCGGATTGAATTATCCGTTTTTTCCGACGGAGAAAGGGCTTCGGAGGTTCGGGTAAAAAGAGCGCTAATCACCCCTCTTTCGAGCGGGAGTGAGGAAACCTATGCCCTTTCCGCAAAAGAATTACCCTCCTTGGCCAAGGTCTTTTCCATCGGAGAGAGGCTTTATGCCGTGCGAGCGGACGAGTCTTTCGATTCCGTCAATACCTTCGATTCTTCCCTTGTAGCGGAAAAAGACTTGTTCGAAGCCCATTTCCGTACTATGAGCGAAATGATTTTTTATGACTTCGATTTGCAACGTCACGCAGAATGGTTGCGGGCCATACCGGATTGGATCGAAAATGGGAAAAAACGTTTGGAAGAAAAGGAAGATCTCTTGTCCGATACCTTTTTGAATCTTCGAGATCGGTCGGAAAAGATCGATATCGATTTTTTCCGAAGAGCGGGAAGAATTCGCGAAGAATTAGAAAAAATCCAAAAAGATCTCCCGTCGGAAAAAAGAGATTTTTTCCCGGGAAGCTTATTATCGGCTCGCTTACATCAGCTTTATTATCGCTTCGGTTTATATCCCGACGGCGATGAGACCGATCTTCGAGATCATCTGGAGCTTGTTCTTTGTCTTTCGGATAAAGTCCGAAAAAGACCTCTGAAACTACTGGAAGAGATAGATCGTTATCTAGGTCCGGCGCCGGAAGAAGTAGAGGAAGAAGTCTATGAAGACGCCCGGGATTGGTTGGAGAACGAAGAACCGCTATCGCACATCCCCGTTTCCGGCCGGGTTATCGTAAATTAAAAATTGCCGAAAAATTTTTTTGTTTATAGACTCCTCTCCCTTAAAAAAGGCGAGGAGTTTATGAGTGCAATCGGTCAAACCGTTTATCAAGAATTATGTCGTTTATTGCCGGGAGGAGTGAATTCCCCGGTAAGGGCTCTAACCGATGCGGGAAGAGACCCTTTGGTCCTCGAGCGGGCAAAAGGGGATCTTCTCTATGATGTTGACGGTAAAACTTATATCGATTTTTGCGCCTCCTGGGGGGCTTTGATGATGGGACATGCGCCGGATGAGGGAGTCGCTTTTCTGAGAGAGGCCTTGGAAAGGGGGACTTCCTACGGGGTAACGAGTCTTGCGGAGCGGGACTTGGCCCTGGAAGTTACGGCCTGTTTTCCTTCCATGGAAAAAATGCGTTTTTGTTCTTCCGGAACGGAAGCCACCATGTATGCCGTTCGATTGGCTCGGGGGGTGACCGGAAGAAATCTTTTGGTGAAATTTCGCGGAAATTATCACGGCAATGCCGATTTTTTTTTAACGGAGGCCGGTTCCGGCTTGGCGGGTTCCGGGCCCGCAACCCCGGGTGTTCCGGAAGATACGGTGCGCAATACCCTTAATTTGCCCTATAACGATGAAGGAGCTTTGGAAGCTCTGTTCGCCGATCCGACCTATCGTCGGAAAATAGCGGCCGTCATTATCGAGCCGATTGCCGGAAATATGGGTGTCGTTCCGGCCAAACCTTCTTTTTTGCGGGCTTTGCGAAAGCTGACGAAAGAATCGGGCTCCCTTCTTATTTTTGATGAAGTTATCACGGGTTTTCGCGTTGCAAGGGGAGGAGCTCAAGCCTTGTACGGGATTACTCCGGATCTGACTTGTTTGGGTAAAATAATCGGCGGAGGGGTTCCTTGCGCCGCTTTCGGAGGCAAAAAAGAGTATATGGATCTTTTGGCTCCCGTGGGACCGATTTATCAGGCGGGGACCCTTTCGGGAAACCCCTTGGCGATGGCTTCGGGTCTTTGGGTGTTACGACAAATCGGGCAGGAGGGTTTTTATGAGCGATTGGAAGCCCGAGCGAAAAGATTTTTGGAACCCGTCGAAAAAGCCTTGCGTTGTCGCTTCGGTGATCAAGCCTGTTTACAGAGAGTCGGCTCCATGTTTACCGTTTTTTTCGGAAAAAATAGCGTGGAAAATATGGATGATGCCGAAAGAACCGATCGGGGGATGTTTTGGCGTTTTTTCCGCCATCTGACGGAAAACGGGATTTATATTTCACCCTCTCCTTTTGAGACCTCTTTTCTTATGAGCGCCCATACGGAAGAACATTTGGAGAAAGCGCAACGGGTCATGATCGATTTTATGGAAACGGAATGACCCCTCTTCAAAGATTACGGGAAGATATTCTTTTTCAAACACGTTTATACAATCGAAATCCGGAAGGAATTCGCACGGTGATTGCTTCCAAGTATTTTTCCGCGGAGGAGATGCTTGCCTTATATCGGGAAGGAGTCAGAGATTTCGGAGAAAATCGAGTAGGGGAAGTTTTGGCTAAAAAAAGTCTTCTTCCCGAAGACGTTCGTTGGCATTTTATCGGACATTTGCAAAGAAATAAAGTGCGGAAGGTCCTTGGCCTTTTCGCTCTGATTCATTCGATTGACTCCGTGGAATTAGCCGAGAAAATTTCAAAAACGACTCGGGAAAAACAGAAGATTCTTTTGCAGGTCAATACCACGGGGGAAACAACCAAAGGAGGATTTTCTCCCAAGGAATTACCCGAGGCCTTTCGGAAAATAAAAGCTCTTTCTTTTTTGGAAGTTCGGGGGTTGATGACCATCGGTCCGGATACCGATGATCGAAATCGGAGTCAAAAGGCTTTTCGACTATTACGAGAGCTGCGGGATTTTTTGGACCCCTCCTTGCCGGAGTTGTCCATGGGTATGAGCGGCGATTACCCGTCGGCTATCGAGGAAGGGGCTACCCTATTGAGAATAGGAAGGATCCTTTTGTCCGGAACCGGTTCTCGATCAGTTCGGTAGAGAAGGAGGCTGCGTGTGCTTTTGAGAGTCGCTGTCATATTGAATCGCCGGGACTCGGGTCGGTTCGACCTTCCAAATCTCTTCGGCATATTCCTTAATGGCTCGGTCGGAAGAAAATTTTCCCATATTGGCCGTATTCAAAATTGACTTTTCAGTCCATGACTTTTGATCTTTATAGAGTTTCGAAACCCGTTGTTGACATTCGAAATACGAGGTGAAATCAGCCAGAATGCAGTAGGCATCCTCCGAAAAGAGTCTTTCGGTGATGCAATGAAAAAGATCGGGCTCTTCCAGATTGAAAAATCCGGAATTGATCAAATCGATCACTTCTTTCAGAATTTCATTTTTATGGTAAAAATGTAAGGGGTCGTATCCGGAACTTTTTAGTTTTTCGATTTCGGAATGCGTCATGCCGAAAGAAAAAATATTTTCCGGGCCGACTTCTTCGGCAATTTCGATATTAGCTCCGTCCAGCGTTCCGATCGTTAAGGCTCCGTTCAAGGAAAGCTTCATATTTCCCGTTCCGGAAGCTTCATAGCCGGCGGTAGAGATTTGTTCGGAAAGATCGGCTGCCGGAATGATCTTTTCGGCAATGAATACCTTGTAATCGGGAATGAATACGACTTTTAAAAGATGATTGACGGAGGTGTCATGATTAATAACGTCTCCTACCGTATTGATTAATTTGATAATCCGTTTGGCAATTTGATAGGAGGGAGCGGCTTTCCCCGAAAAAATAACCGTGCGGGGAACGTGTTCCTCTTTCGGATGTTTCTTGATGTAATTATAAAGAGCAATGACGTGAAGAACGTTCAAGAGCTGTCGTTTGTATTGGTGAATACGTTTGATTTGAACATCGAACATCGAAAGGGGATCGACTTCGATTTTCAAATGATCCCGGATGTATGCAGCTAACTTTTGTTTGTTAGCGTGTTTGATTTCTGCCCAACGACCGACGAATGAGGCATCCTTTACGTAAGGGAGGAGTTTCTTTAATTCGTATAGGTCCTTAATCCAACCGTTACCGATTTTTTCGGTGATCAATTCGGAAAGCAGGGGGTTACATTGTTTCAACCATCTTCGCGGAGTAATGCCGTTCGTTTTATTAACGATTTTATCCGGAAAGAGAGTATCGAAATCCTTGAAAATTTTTTCTTTCAAAATTTGGGTATGTAACCGGGAGACGCCGTTGACCTTATGCGAGCCGAGAATGGAGAGATGAGCCATATTGATTCGTTTATCACCGCCGTTTTCTTCCACGATGGAGGTTCTGCGTAAAAAATCGGTATCCATTTGATGTTCATTGGCAGCTACGCGCATGAATCGACTGTTAATTTCAAAAATAATTTGCAGATGGCGGGGAAGAATTCTCTCCAAAAGAGAAACGGACCATCTTTCCAGAGCTTCGGGTAAAATCGTATGATTCGTATAGGAAAAGGTACGGGTAACGATATTCCAAGCTCGATCCCAGTCCAGATGTTCGATATCAATAAGAATGCGCATGAGTTCCGGAATTCCCAGGGCCGGATGCGTGTCATTCAGTTGGATGGCCACCTTGTCGGGAAAATGGTCAAAGTTATCATTTTTGAATTTGAAGTGACCGATAATGTCCTGTAAGGTGGCCGATACCAGAAAATATTCCTGGCAAAGGCGGAGTTCCAGGCCTTTTTCGATGGAGTCATTAGGGTAGAGAACGCGCGTAATCGTTTTGGAAATGGCCCGTCGCTCGACGGCTTGCAGATAGTTTCCCGTATTAAAGTAACTTAGGTTGAAATCCTGCGTCGATTCGGCAGACCATAGCCTTAGGGTGTTTACATTCGTAGAATTATAGCCTACCCAAGCCGTGTCATAAGCCTCGGCCAATACTTTTTCGGTATCGGTCCACTCGACATATTCGGTGCCGTCCTCTCTTATTTTTACTTTAACGACTCCCTTGAATTCTACGACGTGCGTATGCTCCGGACGATAAAATTCCCATAGCAAGGAGGTTCTTGTCAGCCAGCTGTCCGGCATTTCTACCTGGTACCCCTTTTCGATGACCTGTTTAAAAATACCGTACTCATAGCGCAAGCCGTATCCGTGAGCCGGAAGACCGAGCGTTGCCATGGAATCCAGGTAACAGGCGGCTAACCTTCCCAGTCCGCCGTTTCCAAGAGCGGCATCGGGCTCGAGCTCGGTAATTTCATCCAAGGATAATCCTAAATCTTCGAAGGCATCCCGACAGGCCTCATCAATTTCCAAGTTGATTAAATTTTTTTTCATCGCCTGGCCGGTTAAATATTCCAGGGAGAGATAAAATACCTGTTTGACATCAGCCTCGTGGTAATGCTTTTGCGTTTCAATCCATCGATCGACCAGTCTGTGCTTAATCGCCCAGGCCAAGGACATTAAGTAGTTGTTTTCCACGGCCGTATCGTAGTCCTTGCCTTCTTCGTAGCGAAGAGCATTTACGACGGCTCTTTTTAGGCTGGCCTTGTCCATTCCCGGATGGAAAAGAAGAAGATCGTTATCTTTTCCTTCTTTCATTTTTATTTTTCCGCCGGGTGTTTTAACGGTTTTATAATGCATGACTCTCCTTCCGGGATGTAAGCTGAAGAAAACTTTCTATTCCGTATTTATTTTAAAAAGTCAATAACTACTCGTTTCTTGATTTTTTTCTCTATAATTTTATTTTTGCTTCCCGTATCTTGGAGATCTCTTGCTTGCAAGGTAATCCCTTATGATCTATAGGCAGGAAGAAGAAACTCTTATCGGCTGAAGCCCTTATTTTTATGGCGAAAAAAAAAGACTGTTCGAAATATCACTATTTTATACCTCCCGGGGATCGAGACCTCGTTTCTCACTTGGGAAAAGAATTTTTAACGGAAGTTTGCAGGCGAATGCTTCGCATTCGTCATTTCGAAATGCGTGCGGAAGGAGCCTATTTACAAGGGAAAATAGGGGGATTCTTTCATGCCTATACCGGTCAGGAGGCCATACAAACGGCCTGTCAGGCCGTTTTTCATGATAAAACTTGGTGGTCAACGACTTATAGATGTCATGCGTTGGCTCTTCTTTTGGGCGTCTCTCCGGAAGAAGCCATGAGCGAGCTATTCGGTAAGGCTAACGGAAATGCTTTGGGCCGGGGCGGTTCGATGCACCTGTATACCGACCGTTTATTGGGGGGCTTCGGGATTGTCGGAGGGCAAATTCCCGTGGCGTTGGGGCCGGCCCTAACGGCCAAATATTTGAATACCGACGAGATTTCCATTTGTTTTTTGGGAGAGGGGGCCGTGGCGCAAGGGTTGTTTCATGAGTCCTTGAATTTAGCGGCTCTTTGGAATCTTCCCTGTCTTTTTGTTATCGAAAATAATCGTTGGGGAATGGGAACGGCCGTTTCAAGGGCCATTGCTTCGGAACCCATTGCCGAAAAATTTGCCCCTTGTTACGGCATCGACGGATATACCGTGGACGGCATGGACTTTTTTGCCTGTTATGCCGCTTTCGAGTACATTAGGGAAAAGATCCGTCGAGAAAAAAGACCCGTTCTCGTGGAAACCGTTACCGAGAGATTTAAAGGACATTCGATTTCCGATCCCGCTGCCTATCGCTCGAAAGAAGCTTTGCAGGAAATTATGAAAAGAGATCCCGTAACGAGTCTGAAGGAAACTTTGATCCGGGCGGGATTTTTGGATGAGGAGGGTTTTAAGCGGCTGGATCGAGAAGCTCGCGATCAAATGATTGCCTCGGTGAAACATGCCGAAGAAAGTCCGGTGCCGAATCCCGTATTTTTGGAAGAAGGGGTTTACAAGGAAGAGAAAGATGCAAAATATTGATATTCGAGAGGCACTGCGACAGGCACTGGATGAGGAAATGGAACGGGATCCGCGCGTTATTATTCTCGGTGAAGAAGTGGCCGAATATAACGGCGCTTATAAGGTGACGAAGGGGCTATTGGATAAATGGGGACCGGAAAGAGTGATGGATACGCCGATTTCCGAAGCGGCCTTTACCGGAATGGGTATCGGAGCGGCCATGACCGGATTAAGACCCGTCGTTGAATTCATGAGTTTTAATTTTTCTTTCGTGGCTGCCGATCAGATTATTTCGAATGCCGCGAAAATGTATTACATGTCCGGGGGAAGATTTCACGTTCCGAGGGTTTTTCGAGGGCCGAACGGAGCGGCTGCTCAAGTTTCCTGCCAGCACTCTCACTGCGTGGAGTCTCTTTATGCCAATTTTCCGGGATTGATCATTTTAGCTCCTTCAAATGCCTATGATGCCAAAGGACTTTTAAAGACGGCCATTCGCAATCCGAACCCGGTTTTATTTCTGGAAAATGAATTACAGTACGGTAATAAAACCGAGGTCCCGACCGAAGAATATCTTATTCCCATCGGTTCGGCCCGAAAAGTGACCGAGGGCAAGGACGTAACGTTGATCGCTCACGGAAGAATGGTCGATTTGTGTCTTGCCGTTCAGAAAAAGCTCATGAAGGAAAAAATTGAAGTCGAATTAATCGATCTGCGTTCCATCAAGCCTTTGGATATGGCTACCGTAACGCAATCGGTAAAAAAAACGGGCCATTGCGTACTCGTCGAAGAAGGACACGTTTTTTCCGGAATTTGTGCGGAAGTCTCTTTCGGGATCATCGAGCGTTGTTTTGATTATTTGGATGCTCCTCCGGAACGGGTAACCCAACGAGAAACGCCGATGCCTTATTCAAAATTATTGGAAAAGGAAACTCTTCCGACGGAAGAAAGAATCGCGACAGCCATTTATAAAGTCCTCAATTAAGGAGTATCTTCTTACATGCCCTTTACCTTATCGATGCCCAAACTGTCTCCCACCATGGAATCCGGAGTGATTGCCAAATGGCATAAGCGGGAGGGAGATTATATGGAGCCGGGGGAAGTGATTTTGGAAATTACGACCGACAAGGCGACGGTGGAACATCAAGCCTTGGATGAGGGGTGGTTACGTACGATTCTGGTTCCGGAAGGAGCCTCGGCCACGGTCAATCAAGCCATTGCCGTTTGCACGGCCGAGAAGGAAGAAAGTTTGGAAGGCTATCAACCCGAAGGGGGCGCTCCGGAAAAAAAATCCGAGCCGGCTGCGGAAGAGGGAAAAAAAACGGCCCCCTCGGAGGTTTCGGAGAAAAAAACGGATGTTCGTTCCTTTGAGCAACCTCTTTTTCCTCCGGAACCGCCCTTGCAGGATTACCATTTTCCTTTTTCCGAGGGAGAAACGTGAAAAAAGATTTTGGCAACTCCTTTGGCTAAAAAAATGGCCGAAGAAAAAAACTTGGATCTTTCTTCCGTAAAGGGAACCGGGCCGAACGGACGGATTCGCAGTACGGATTTGGCGACGGCTTTGCCGGCAACCGCTATTACGAAAGCTTTTTCAAAAGAGAAGGTGCCTCCTCCCGGAACTTTCGAAGAGGAAAAGCTCTCTCCCGTGCAAATGGTGGTCGGCGAAAGGCTGGCCGCTTCGAAAACATTTATTCCTCATTTTTACATTAATCAATCGATCAACGTTTCGGGGCTTATGCGCCTCCGCGAGGAATTGAAAATCGGAGGAGTCAAAATCAGTTTCAATGACTTTTTGATTAAGGCGGTAGCCCTTGCTTTGCGAGAGCATCCGAAAATCAATAGCGGTTATCACGTCGCTCAAAAAAGCATCCTCCGTTTTAAGACGGTTGATATTTCCGTTGCCGTGAGTATCGAATCCGGTTTGATTACCCCCGTCATTCGTTATGCCGACTATAAGAACGTGCGAGCCATTTCTTCCGAAATCAAGGAATTAGCGCGCAAAGCCCGGGCCAATGCCTTGGCTCCCGAAGAATATAAGGGAGGTTCTTTTACGATTTCCAATTTGGGCATGTACGGAGTTACTTCCATGGTTCCCGTAATTAATCCGCCGCAGGGAGCCATATTGGGTGTCGGAGGGATTGAAAATGTGCCCGTCGTCGAAGGGGATCGGGTCGTTCCCGGTTTTCGAATGATGCTGACGCTGGCGGCCGATCATCGAATCATCAACGGAGAAGACGGGGCTAAATTTTTGAAGACCTTACGCGAGTTTGCGGAAAATCCCTCTCTGCTTCTCCTTTGATCGCGTTCGGAATCATTCGAAGAGCTTTCGACTTAGAGTTAGGATTCCGTATCCTTTTTCTCTTCTAAAAAATAAACGACGGTATTTGTATGGCCGTGAAAAAGGGAAGGGGAGGAAATCATCAAACGGTCAAAAGTATTCTTAAAAGATTTTTGGTTTGAGTAATTTCAAACCGTTTCATAAAATGAGGAGCTGTTAAGCCCTTTTTCCGTGAGAATCTCTCTTATGTTAAAAAATTCTCTTTTTTTGTTTATAGTCTGTGTAGCCGCTTTGGGAGCTACTTCAACAAAACTTCCTCATATTCAAAAAATAGAGCAAATCTCTTCTCTTTTTCCGAAAAGCCAAGAAGAAGTTATTCGCTTTCAAAAAGAAGCCATAGACTATGGTGAAAAGCTATTTAAGCAAGTCGAGCTTTCCGATGAAAAGGAGAGTTATCAAACGGTCATTAAACCGATTGATGAGGCTTTTGGTTACTTGCAATATGCGAATGGTATTTTGGAGACTCTCTTTTTGGTTTCACCCGATCCTTCCATAAGAGAAAGTGCCCAAGCAGCAACGGTTGTTCTTTCCCAATACATGGAAGAGATCTATGCTTCTCGTGAAAACTTATATGCAAAAGTTTATCAACTTCCACGAAAAAAATTGACCCCTTCACAGCAGGCATATGTTCAAAAGCTGCTTTTACGATTTAAAATGAGCGGGCAGGGGCTTTCAGCTGAAAAAAGGGCCAAGGTTGTACGGCTGCAACAAGAAATAGCAACGCTCTCCTTACGCTTTGATGATAATATTCAAAAAGATTCTCGAACCGTTCCGGTTTTACCGGGAGATCTTGCAGGGATGAGTCCCCATTTTATTTCGAGCTTGCCCCAAACTCCGGACGGAAAGTATCTACTTTCTTGTGATTACCCTTGTCTTGTGGCCGTTCTTTCCGGTTGTTCCAATAACAATGTCCGAAAAGAGTTACAGACTGCTTTTAATAATATTGCCTATCCGGCTAATGAAGAAGTTTTAAAAGAACTCATCCAAAAAAGAGATATGTTGGCTAAAGAGCTGGGATATCGTAGCTATGCAGAATTTTCCCTTTACCCTCAAATGGCCAAAGACCCTAAAAAAGTAGAAGAGTTTTTGCAAAAGGTATGGGCCCTTTCTTCTTTAAAAGAGGAAAAAGAGTTTGCGTTGATGACGGACTGTTTACCCGAGAGTGTAGCTCTTTCGGATTCTTTAAGACTCTACCCTTGGGACGGCTCTTTTGTTTATGAGCAATATCGCAAAAAGCACTATGATTTAAATCAGGAAGAGATTGCCGAATACTTCCCCATGGAAAGTACCTTTAAGGGGTTAATGGGTATTTATGAGCAATTCTTCGGAATCGCTATTCAAGAGGTGCCCGTATCAAATCTGTGGCATGAAGAAATCCGATTAATGGAAGTAAAAGACGGAAAGGAAGTCTTAGGCTATATTCTTTTAGATCTCTTCCCTAGAGAGAATAAATATCATCATGCTTGCCAAGTGGCGGTTTTACCGGGAATTCTTCATAAAGAAAAATCGACACCCGCCTTATCGGTTGTAATAGCTAACTTCAATCGAGCTTCGGATCAAAGGCCTTCCTTACTAAAGTATGGAGAGGTAAGAACTTTCTTTCATGAATTTGGTCACGCTCTCCATGAAGTTTTTGCTCAAAATGAGATTATTCATTTTGCAGGGAATCAAAATGTTTGTATAGACTTTGTGGAGATGCCCTCACAGATCTTGGAAGAATGGTTAGCAGATCCGGATATTTTAAAAAACTTGAGTTCTCACTACATTACGAAAGAGCCCTTGCCTCGGGAGAAGATCGAAAAAATCGTTGAGAGTAAAAATTTATTATCCGGCACGCAAGCGCAAAAACAATGCTTTTACTCTTTTTTAGCACTTTATTATTTTGCTGAAGGAGAGGACAAAGATCCTCTTGTTATTATGAAAGACCTTGAGATGCGTTTATGTCCCCATTACGAGGTTGTAGCTGATGGGCGTAGGTGTTTTGCCTTTAGTCATCTATCTGTTTATGGTCCGAGTTATTACGGCTATCTTTGGTCGAAAGTTTTTGCCTTGGATGTCTTTGAGCAGGTGAAGAAAGAGGGACTTTTAAATGAAAATGCCGGCAGACGTTACCGAAAGGAGATCTTAGCTCCCGGATCGGAAAAGGATCCTTATGAGATGCTTAAAAGCTATCTCGGTAGGGAACCCTCCCAAGAAGCTTTCCTTCAAAATTTAGGGGTGTAAGTAGAAGCGCTTTTATCTGCAAGTAGTTGCTCTGCCGTAAGACCGTCAATCAAATAGCCGGCTTGGGTGCAGTCTGCCGTTGTACCTTCCTTAATAATGACCCGGATCGACATGCCATACGCATCCGCGGCAAGGTGCAATTTCGTGTTGAGTCTCCTTTTGCTCCCGCTGCATGCGGATGCACCTTGCAATGAGAGGCGTCAATGATCAACGATTCATAATCAGGGTTGTTAATCAGCACTTCGAGTAATTTAACCCAAACTCCCCGGCCCCTCTACCGATGAAACCGCCGATGCGTGTTTTTCCAATTGCCATAATCCGGCAGTAAATCTCTCATGGAGCTTCCGTGCGCAATATTCAAAATATCGCGTTCAGAAATATTTTCTTGTCTCGTGACGGTGCTATCTAACTTTATCCGGGGAATAAGCAGCGAATCATGGCCGAGGTATCGTCATCTATTTTTGGAAG
>CAYGJM010000001.1:32952-51360 GCA_964350295.1 uncultured bacterium
GATCCTACGAAATAAATCGCTGTCGGACCTATCTTATCCGCGACTTTCGTAATTTCATCGTAACGGCCTTGTTCTGACTTGATCTTATCCATGAGTGCAGAAAAGGCCGTATGGATATCCCCATAGGAAAATCCTATGGATACAATGATATCGGGGTCTTTTGCGCTAATACAATTGATTACTCGGGTTTGGTATCGGAAAGTAATCTATTTCATAGCCAAACTCTGTTTTTCTAGCTTTTCCGGGAGGGGGTATGCGCTTTTTGAATACCCTTTTTTTTTTATTAAAAAATCAAATATATCGAGTATTTCAAATGAAGATTAACATCAATCTTATTTTATAAAATGCGGAAAAAAATAATCAAAAGATGTGTTTGAAGGGATAATCCGATTTTAATAAAATCTCTTTGTTCGTTTGCTCAATCAATAGATATGGATAAATTATATAATTACTGACCGGGAATGAAGTGGATAAGTAGGTGAAAAAATGCATAAAACATTCATTTTAGTCTTTTAACTAAATATATTAATAATGAAGAAAGAAAACGAAAAGACATGCGATGCAAGAGGGATCGATTCCGCCCGTGATTTATTTATGCCTCATCCTCTTCTTAGAAATGCCCATCTCCAAACCGTCGTAGCATATTATTGCGGTTATGTTCCGGAGCCGCCTTCCGTGACTGAAATTGTTTCTTTAGATGACGGTGATGCCGTTACTCTGGAGATAACGACCCCGACCGATTGGAATAAGGAGCAGCCTACCGTTTTGATGTTACACGGGCTTTGCGGATCTCATAACTCATCCTACCTCAAGCGACTCACTCATAAAATCACTCGGGAAGGTGCCCGTGTCGTGCGCATGAATCTTCGGAATGCCGGATCGGGAAAAGGATTGGCACGAAAAAGTTACCACGGAGGAATGAGCGGAGATCTCGAGACGTGTATATTTCGACTCTACAAAAAAAATCCGAGATCTCCTCTTTCCGTGATCGGATTTTCTTTAGGAGGAAGTCTGTTGCTTAAACTATTGGGAGAAAATCCGTCTATCCATTCTTTCTTAAAACGGGCGATTGTCATTTGTCCCGCTATTTCGCTTGAAAGTTCATCCCGAAGATTTGAAAAGCTTTCCAATTTTTTCTATCGTAAAAACTTTCTAAAAAGTTTAAAAAATCAAGTTTTAGCTCAAAGAGAACTTTATCCTCCGAATCTTCTCCGTTCTTTGCGAAACTGTCGATCAATATATGAATTCGATGATAAATTTACCGCTCCGTATCACGGATTTAAAAATGCCGAAGATTACTATAAGAAAAGTAGTGCCGTTGAACTTATACCCTATATTCGTTTAAAAACACATGTGCTCTTTGCTAAAGATGACCCTCTGGTTGATTGCTCTTTACTCAAGACGGAAAAGATTCCGGAAAATATGGAAGTGCTTATCACGGAAACGGGCGGTCATATAGGTTTTTTAGGTCATCCGAAAAAAAGTCATTTTAGATGGATGGATTATCGTATTCTTACCTGGTTGGAACTCTCGTAATAAAATAATAAGTCATGATGCTTTCAAGAATATCCCGAGTGATCAAGAGATATGTTGATAGAAAAATAATAAAAATCCGAAACTCGGTAACTCGTTATTCCGCTCCGTTTATACTTTCTTGTATCCTATTTTGAATATCCGTCTTCGGGAAAGAAGAAATTTCGGATGGACCCCGTAATTGTTGCAAAAAGTTCTCGGCCCATAAAGAACTGTCTAAAAAACGAAGAGACTCTTTCATTTTTTTCGGGCGTAGTCTTTTTTCTTCTTCATCAAGAGTCAGGGCCATTTCAAGGGCCTCCGTCATGCTTTCCCGATCCAGAGGATTGACTAAAAAAGCTCCCTCCAAATATTCGGCGGAACCCGTGAATTCACTAAGAATCAATACGCCGTTGCGATTCATTTTTATCGAGCAATAGGCATATTCTTGCGCGATGAGGTTCATGCCGTCTCGAATGGAAGTAATCATGCAGACGTCTCCCAAATAGTAAAGAGCCGTTAACTCGGTAACGGAAAGACTCCTATAAATATACTGAAGAGGAGTGATTCCGGAAGGACGATACTTTTCGTTCAGCCGTTGAACGGCTTCCTCTATTTCGCGGCGATGCCGTTGATATTCCGCATTATGCGTTCTGCAGGGAATGACAATTTGCAACAGCATGATTTTTCCTAACTTTTCCGGGTGCTTTTCCAAAAAAGCTTCGAAAGCATTGATTTTTACGAGAATCCCTTTCGTATAATCCAAACGTTCGATGCCGATAACGACGGTTTGGTCGTTATAAAAAGCGGTTTTTTTTTGAAGAAAAGAGGAAAAATCCGGATTGTTTATGACTCGGTCGAAAGGTTCCGGATTCATTCCGACGGGATGAATTCCTATGCCGACGGATCGATCCGTGCAAAGAATACCGTTTTCGGTAGCCGGAAAACCGGAGAGCCGGCGATACGATTCCTTCAAATGATCGGCATAATCCGGGGTGTGCAATCCGATATGATCGGCACCGGAAAGCCCCTCGAGGATGGCTTCACGGGTCGGAATCATCCGGAACACTTCATAGGAGGGAAACGGGATATGTAAAAAAAAACCGATTTTTAAATCGCTTCTTTTTTTTCGGAGGAGTTCCGGGAGAAGCATAAGGTGAAAATCATGTATCCAAACGACGGCCCCCTCGGGAGCCCCCGCAACTATTTTTTCCAGAAACATTTTATTCACGTCTTCATAGAATTTCCACGATTCGGCCGAAAAATTCATGTGCTCGACGAAATAGTGAAAGACGGGCCACAAAAAAGAATTACAAGTATTATAATAATAGTGTTCTTCCTGCTCTCGATTCAGAAAGACGGGATGAAGATCCTCCTTCCGGAGCATGTGACTGATTTCCTCTTCTTCTTGAGGAAAAAAAGAGGAGCCGGGCCATCCGATCCAAGTAAAGGGGATTTTCTTTTTAACACCCGACAAAGCCGAAGCCAACCCTCCGGAAGAGGGAGTGATAACGGGTTCTTTTCGATTCATTTTTACCGAAACGGGAAGTCGATTGCTAACGACGATCAGTGATTTCATTACAATCCTGGGTGGGTCCACTATTATCGGTCGATAACAATGATATCTCTTTTTTACAACCCAAAAAGCTTTAGGGAAGAAGGGGAGGATTTTTAACTGAGGATAAGATAGAGAGGAATGAAAAATAACTCATTTACAATGAGTTATTTATGTTCGTTTAGGAAAAATTTTGAAAGAATGCAAAAAAAGATGATTTTAAACGGAAATACCCGTTATGATTCTCTTTATGAAGATTTTTCATTTTCAAGAAAAAAATACGAATATTTCCTTAAGGAAATTCATTAAACTGAAATATCCCGAGCTTTCATCCGCTCGTATTGAACGGTGCTTGTCCTCCGGCAATTGTCTGTTGAACGGGTGTTCGGAGCGATTCGGCTCCCGAAAATTAAAATATAATGATCGCATTCAATGGAATGACGATTTAGGGGAGCTCTCTTCTCCCTTAAATATCGTTATTCTTTACGAGGACGAAGACCTGTTCGTCATCGATAAACCCGTAAATGTTACTTCGTCGGCGGAAACATTAAAAACTTTTTTTTCTCAGGATATTTTTTTGGTGCATCGGTTGGATAAATGGACTTCCGGAATCCTTATTTTGGCAAAAAATCCTTCCATGCAGAAAAAAATGGAAAAACTTTTTTTTGAAAGGGCCGTTCGTAAGAAGTATTTAGCCCTCGTTCACGGTCGATTTCCGAAAGAAAAAGGGGTAATCGAAAATCGCATCGGATTAAAAAAACGCTATGAAGGGGGAGCGGAGTATCGGGTGGCCGAACAAGGGCAGCTTTCAAAAACCTATTTTACCCTTTGGGGAGCGGGCGAAAAGGAGAGCCTTTTGCTTTTAGAGCCTCATACGGGAAGAACTCATCAATTAAGAGTCCATTGCGAAAATATGGGTCATCCCGTTATCGGAGACCTTGTTTACGGCAGGGCAAGCGGCTATCCTTCTCGATCTCGACGGATGCTGCTTCATTCTTATCGCGTGGCTTTTATACACCCGAATTCGGGGAAAAAAATCGATCTGCAGGCTCCGGTGCCGATCGATTTTAAAACAAATATCGGAAAATCTTTCAGGAAAACCGGCTCATGCGCTTCCTTATCGTACGCTTAGGCTCTTTGGGCGATATTATCAATGCCCTGGCCGTTTTACCTTTTATTCGAGAAAATTATCCCGATGCTTTCATCGATTGGTTGGTTGACGAGCGTTTTGCCGATATCGTAAAAGGGCAAAAAGATTTGCACGAAGTCTTCACCGTTTCCTTAAAAGATCCGAGAATTTCTCCGATGAAAAAGATTCGATCCCTTTTTCACGTAGCAAGACATATGGGTCCTTATGATCGGATCATCGATATGCAGGGGTTAATGAAATCGGCCTTTCTTGCCCGTTTGATCGGAAAAAACGTCGTCGGTTTCGATGCTCGCAGTGTCAAGGAATTTCCGGCCTCTTTTTTCTATCGGACGAGGGTGAGAATTTCCTTTAATGAGCATATTCTTACCCGAAACTTTTACTTGACTTCTCAAGCCTTGAACTTGCCTTGGAATCCCGAAGTAATGTCTCGCAAGAAACCCTATTTGGATTATGTTTCTTGTCGAGACTTTTCCGAATTTTTGTCGAAAGAGAAAAAAAATATCTTGGCCGTTATAGGGGGTTCTTGGCCTTCCAAAATTTATCCGGAAGAACTTTTGGCACAGGTTATCGGTCTTTTACGACAAAACGTTCTTTTACTATGGCACGGAGAAGAAGAAAGAAAGCGAGCCGAAACGATTATTCATCGAACTCCTTATGCCCGCATGCTTCCGGAAATGAATCTGGATGACGTAAAGGCTTTGATCGATCGGGTCGATATCGTACTGGGGAACGATACGGGGCCGATACACATGGCTTGGGCTTTGAATAAACCTTCGGTAACGATTTTGGGATGTACTTCCATAACCCGAATAGCCGTAGGAGAGAAACAGAAGGCCGTTACCTCGGGTGCTTGCGTCAATCCTTCGGGAATCGACCGGAACGACTTTTCCATTCGCGAAATTCCGCCCGCCAAAATTGCGGAAGCTGTAGAAAGTCTTTATGAAGAGGTTGGATCGAACTCTTCGATCCAACCTCCGCCGAAGACGTAGTCTCCCCGATAAAAAACCGTAGCCTGCCCCGGGGTGACGGCGTGTTGCGGTTCGTCAAAAATGACTTTTGCTCGACCGTTATCTAAAACCGTAACGGTTCCGGGGACTTCTTGCGTTCCCGCCCGAATTTTAATCTGCAATCGATAAGAGGATCCTACGGGCGGGTCGATATGGATCCAATTCATTTTTTTTGCCGAAAATTCTTTCCCGTACGTTCTGTCCCTCTCTCCTAAGGTAATGACATGACTGTTTCGATCGATTTGCGTAACGTATAGCGGTTTGCCGAAGGCAATTCCCAGACCCCGTCGTTGTCCGACCGTGGCTTGATGAATCCCTTCGTGTTTTCCCAAAACGGTTCCGTCGGCATGTTTGATCAACCCTTTTTTCGGAATTTTGTTCGGAAAATGCTTTTTCAAAAAGGAGACGTAATCTCTATCGGGAATGAAGCAGATGTCTTGACTTTCCGGCTTTTTGGCCGTTACCAATCCCGCTTCCAGCGCCATTTTTCGGATTTCCGGCTTGGTGAGGGAGCCCAAAGGAAATAAGGTTTGGGAGAGTTGCAATTGCGTCATGCCGAATAAGAAATAGGATTGGTCCTTTCGGGTGTCGACTCCTTTCAGTAAATACCAACGACGCTTTTCTTCGTCATATTCGATTCGGGCGTAATGACCGGTACATACTTTTTCCGCTCCTACGGAAAGAGCTTTCCGGTAAAGAGAATCGAATTTCAGTTTTTCATTACACAGGATGCAGGGAGAGGGGGTTCTTCCTTCGAAATATTCTTCCGCAAAAACCTCGACGACTTCTTTCCAAAACTCCCTTTGGAAGTTAATCGCATAATAGGGGATTCCGATTTTTTCCGAAACCAGTCGCGCATCTTCGACGGAGTCGTCGCCGCAACAGCTTTTCGTCGTGCAACGATCCTTCGGGGGAGACCAAAGGCGCATGGTCATACCGACACAATCAAATCCTTGCTCTTTCATAAGCAATCCGCATACCGAAGAATCAACGCCCCCGGACATGGCAATAACCACTTTCGTTTTCTTTTCGGTCGGCGTTTTTATGAACATAGCAAGTCCCAACGAATGTTATTTTCCGCCAAATCAATGGCTCTATTTACCTTATCCGTGTCTTCATTTAAAATTTTTACGATGTAAGAACCGATCATTTGCATAGCCTCATAGTGTCTTTTGGAGGTGTAGAGAACGGGAATATTCAGTTTTTTAAATTTTTGTACCAAAGCATCACTCGGAGGAATATCTCCCGTTAAAATCAGACCGATCATAAACTTTATCCCGTCATGGAGCATTTTCTTTTGTCTGTCGATGATATTCCACAGAACGTCATCTCGGCTGGCGGCTACGATCACCAATTGATGATTGTTAATGCTATCTTTGAATATTTTTGCCGAAATGGCTAAAAAATGCGTTTGTTCGAAATGATGATAGCGATAATCGGCTCCGCTGATCAGTTCGGTTTTAAAGAGGGTCTCGAAGTCTTTCAGAGAAGCCGTGCTTAAAAACTCGTTAAAGGGAACGCAGCCGATTAACGGAATGTCCCATCGTTTTAAAGCTCGAGAAATATAGTCTTCGACCATCTCTTTTTTCGGTTGGAGAACTCGATTTAAAATAACTCCTCGAATTTTTACTCCGTAGGCGTTTAAAAGAGCTCTATTAAGGGCCAGGTCATCAAACGCTCGACCGATTCCTCCCGAAGAAATAAGAATAACGTCCAAACCGAGAAGTTTGGCTACTCGAGCATTATTGAGGTCGATAATGGATCCGACACCGATATGACCCGTTCCCTCGACAAGGACATAATCATGGTCTTTTTCGATATTTCGAAAGGCTTTAACGATCGATCCGTCGAAATCCATGCCCTCGTATTGACCGTCGAGATATTCCCGGGTAAAACCTTTCGGAAAAAGAACCGGGCTCATGTCCTTGTAGTCTTGATTCAGGCGGAAATGTTCTTTGAACAAGACGACGTCCTTATCGACGGCCATATTTCCTTCCGCCGAAACGTGTTTTTGTCCGACGGGTTTCATGAAGCCCACCCTTCCGATTCTTTTTCGTAAGTTAGCCATAATACCCAGGCAGAGCGTGGTTTTCCCCACGTTTTGTCCGGTAGCTCCGATGAAAATACCTTTTTTGCTCATTTTTTGCAGTGATGTATAAAAAATAACGAGTATAGCCTTTCAGTTAAAAAGAAAGGGAGTCTTTTTTCAGTTCAATTCTCCCGACGGGGGTTGCAAAAAGTCAATGAATTCGAGAAAGGCCGAGTAGGTATTCGCAAGGTATCTTTCTATCAAGGCTTCGGAAGGGCTTTCGTCGGAAAGGGCCGATTTCAGGTAATGATTCATTTTCAGAACTTCTTCCGTATATTGAAAAAGAAAAGTCAGGTCTTTCTTATGGGAGTTTTGCGTAGGCAGTAAATAAAAAATTTTCTGCAATAATGAATACAGAGGATTTAATCCTTCAAGAAACTCGGCGAATCGAGCCGGATATTGCCGGACTTTTTCGGAAGAAGGAGGGGTCAAATAAGGGAGAGAGGAGAAGGCCCGACGGGCGTAAACAATTATCCTCTTAAGGTCATCGGCTTCCTTTTCGTTTGAAATATGCGCGGAGATAAGGGATTTTAGGACGTGGAGTTTTAAAAAATTTTTTTTCAAATCGTCTTTATATTGACTTTTCACGTTGAGTTGGGTGTCGGTGGGTTCCCCGTCTTTTGCGGGGATATAAGTGGCCCAAAGAGAGTAATACCTTTCGAAAAGAGGAACGAAATCGTCCAGCAGAAAGGCCGTTTCCGTAGCCGGCAAAGAAAAGCTCGTTTCTTCGGAAGTAAAATAAGAAAAGTAGTCCCTTTCTTCTTTCAAGTCTTCCAAAGCGGTTGAAAGATATTTCGGATGATAAAAAAAACTTTTTGAATCCAATTTTTTAAAGGCGAGAAGCACCGATTGAAAATGTTCGCGGATTTCCGGCAAATAAGAAGGTGCCGTCTTCGGGTAAATAGTCGGGGGTAGGGTTGAAATGTGCATGCTTCCTCCTCGGATTTCCTGAAAGAGAATACCGGATCGTCGATATAACGGCATGTAAAAAATAGGCCATCTTCTTAACGGGAGCCATCGAAATATACGAGTAATAGACCCGAGATATAACCCGAAAGGTGAGCGAGGTGACCGACGGAGTCACCCGGACCCGAAAATAAGGCGGGCAGGGCGATTCGGGAGATTAAAAAAGGAAGCGATCTTTCGGAAAGGACTTTTGTAAAGGAAATTCTTCGACGAAGAGCTTCGAGAGCATCCAAGGCCCCGCACATGCCGAACAGGACCCCGGAAAGGCCCACGCCCGGGATATACATGCCGAGACGGGTTTGTTTTCCTAACCAATTTTCATTTTCCGGACGAGAAAGAAGGGAATAGAACAAAGTTTGCACGAGCCCGGAAAGAAGAGTGAGTTTTAGGATCCCGAGAGCACCCTTTTTTCTTTCAAAGGAAGGACCTAATTGAAAAAGGGCCGTCATATTCCATAAAAGGTGAGGGGGATCGGCGTGCAGGAAACAGTGGGAAAAGACTCGCCACCATTCTCCTTTTTCGATGTGAGCAAGGGAGAAACTACCTCGTAAAAGAAGATTTTTACCCCCTTCGGTAAAATGAGTCAGCCCGAATCCGATTCCGGAAAGGGCTGCCAACGCGGCGGTCCCCGGCAGAGGGGAACGGGATATCGGATGAGAGGGGATTTTCATAAGAATTCTTCTTTTTCAAAAATTATAGACTCCTTATTCTAATCTTTATAGTAGAAATTCGTTTGTTTGGAGAAAGACTATGATTTCTTGGATTCCCGAAGGACATTGTGCCGTTCCGGAAAGGTTCGGCAGATTTAAATGCACCTTGCCTGCCGGTCCGTATTTTTACATTCCGCTTGCGGACAATGTCAAAAATCTCTCTTCCCGGAAGGGCGAAGCTTGTAAGGAGAATTATTTGATTGAGTTAAGCGAACGGCAAACGTTTACCGACATTTACGAATTTCAAACCGAGGATCATAATGCCGTATTTCGTCGGGATGGAAGATTATCGATTCTCGAAAAACTATTTATGCTTGCAACAGACTCCCGCCTTGCCGGCCGCCGAATCCGATCGAAGCTATTTGGAAACCTTTTAGGAAGAGCCGGGATACGGTGAAACTATTTTTGGGTTGTTTAGGGTCGTCTCATTAAATTTTAGCCTTTTCGGGAGAAATCATGTCATCCACTTGTAATAGTTCCTATTTTTATTGTCGCTGCGAGGATGAGAAACTGCATATGGATCCCTCGCGGTCTGCCTCGTATGACGAGCCGTTTCGGAAAGATTTAAATACCCTCTATCACGTTGTCGAAAAAGTTCGAGAGAGAACGGAATCCGTGGCTCTGCCGCTTCTTTCACAGATAAGGCTTCTTCAATATAGAGACGGTTATTCCACATATTCTTGTGACGTTCACTTGACCTTTCCCGATCGACATACGATGGAAGAGAATATGGCTCTGGATTGGCAGGGATCCACGCATTCTAGACCCTTTTATCAAAAATTTGACGTTTCTTTTAGCAATGACGGAAAGAACACCGTGGCGACTTTTACCGAAAAAACTTTCCGGTCCTATCCCGTTCCCGATATGGCGCAAGAGTGGGGTGATCCGCAAACGAGGAGAGGTTATGTATTTAAAAAACACTTCGGTTCTCGTGCGAGAAACTTAGATTCCGAGCAAAGGAAACTTCTTTGGAGTTTACTTTCGAAGGCGCATCACCGTGAATTCTTTAACGAAACCATGAGGAACAACTTAAAAGTTTTTTCCGTTTTCCGGTACGGGATAGTCGATATTTTACTGTCCGGAACTCATCCAGTATCCGTACTGTTTGATTTGCCTATCAAAAGATATTACGACATGCATGAAGAGGATGCAACGAATCCTCATCCCGATATCACGAACCTTATAAACGGATTTTTCAATGAAAAAGGCAAAGAGGAACTCGACAAATATAAGCCCTTATCTGCGAGAGGTTGGTATTGCGGCAGGAAGAATCCCGGTCGGTTAGCCGGTTTAGCCCATTTTATAGACGGCGGAGCTTTTACGGATTATTATTCCCGAGTCTGTCCCGAGGCCTACGCTCGAAGTAAGGAGATCCAAGAACCTTCCTTTTTTATGCCGTACGACACGCTTCTTCAAATGGAAAAAAAATGTATTCATGAACTCGTTTGGAAGCACAACCCTTCGGCATTTTTATTGGATCTTTCCAAAGATCATTTGTATGAAGAATTATCCGAGGGAATAGAAAAAAATACGGGGGTGATTTTCGAGTTTTTTCGAGGCGTAGAAAAAACGAGGGAAATAGCTCTTTCCGAAAAAACAATCGAACCTTTTCTTGCCATTCGGAAAGAAATCGATCTTTTGCTTCGAGATCGTTGGAACGAGTTGCCGGAAAGACCTATTTATGCCAAGGCAAAGTCGGATTACGTGCCTTTTTTAACCGGTTTCTTTCGGGAGTATAGGGAGAATGAAGATTCCTTGTCTTTAATCTATGAGTTTTATGAAAAACTTTGCAAAACATTTCCGGACAGGATGCAAAATCGTATTCCTCCCACGAAGGAGTATGTCGAATTTTATACGCAATATATAAAGAAATCCTGCTCGCTTTTTAAGGAAGACATCGCGCCTATATTTAAGGTCTGTGAGGGTTATGATCCGGTCGGGAAAGCTATCCCGTTAGGGGGTCCATTTAAAGAAGCGGATTTTTTCCATTTCGGCTTTATAGACCGTTTTTTTAAAACGTATCGAAAAGAGGATGAAAACAAGGAGATATTTCCGGATTTTTTCGAAAGTCCTCCGATTTCTCCGGCTTCCGATGACGACTTTTCCGAAGAAATATTTTGGAGCAAGGTTCCCGATTTTACCCTCACCGGTCCCCCCCATCGAAAATCAAGCAGGATATGATCTCGAGTTCATTCTTTAAATATTTTTTTATGACAAATCTTTTTTAGGCTTCTGATTTTCCCCGAGGCATCGATAAATAACTTTATCGAATATTAATCGAATCATCCTATAATCATACTCAAATAATAATGCGGGAGAAAGAAAAAATGAGAGTTCGAGCTCTATCGGAAGGAAGTTTGTCAACAAGGGAAGAAATTTTTGAGCCCCGATCATCCTTTTCTCGGAGGGAATCCGTTATTTCGGGAGAGCCTCTTTCGCGCCGTACGTCACAGGTATTCGACCGGGCTTCCCCGGTACGAGAGGATGAAGGTATCGAGGAGCAAAAACCCGTTTTTGCGGAAAAGAGGGTTATTCCTCGGAACCCGGAATTTTCGAAGGATCCGCAGATTTCTTTTCAATTATTAAAATTTTTTGCGAAATATTACGGTCTTTATATGGTCGGTAGTCAGACTACCGGTTTCGTTTTGGAACAACTGCGCAGCGCGACATTGAACTTCATTCCGGCCGGTTTCGGGGTGGTTTCTTCTCTTTTATCCCGGACGATCGTTCCTTTGCAGGACTCCGTTTTGTCTCCGGCGTGCGAGGCCTTTTTTTCCTATATGCCCGAAACCGTCACCGGAATGGCCGATCGGGTTTTTTCGGTGATTTCCGAAAATACCCCTTCATTTTTGGGCAGGGAAGCCCTAAGTAATCTGTTTCAAGGGGCGTCCGGTTATCTCGGATGGGCCGGAAGTACTCTGGTAAACGGCGCTTTTACCGGTTTGGCATTTATGATTACGATAACGATTTTTCACGGTATCTTAGGGAAAATTTCTTCCGAATTTTCTAAAATACCGGAGCTTTGGGCCTATTCCACCGCTTTTGAAGAGTTGGAAGATATGACGGAGAGCCAATATGCCGGATACCTTTCCGAGCAAACCGGACGATCTCCGGAAGAATTTTCGGCGGTCTTGGATATCGAAAAACTGAAAGAAGTGAATCCCGATCGGCCGCTGGACGTTTTAAAACCCGTATTGGCCGGCTTGCGCGTTCTTGAGAAAGAAATCAAAACGGCCTCGGAATCATTGGAGCAATTGACTGCATCGGGAAATTGGCGGGATGTCGTTCAATTAGTTGAAAAGACCCTTCGACCGCTTATTTTTCGAAAGGTCTATTTGAAGAATCTCTTATCGGATATCTGTGCTCCCCAAATGGGAAGATTTATTTCTCCTTCGGAAGGAGTTTCGGAATATTATTCCGATTTTCTTTCTTCGGTGGTGGGTACCAAAATAACCTTTCCTCTCAAAGCCCTTTCTGCCGAAGCCATTGAGGAAGAAGCGGGAGAATTTTTTATGAGAGAATCCGCGGTTCAAAAGAAAATATACGGACATCTTCCTTTTTAGAGGAGAAGACGGCGGCTTTGTTTAAAAATATTTGTATAAATTAAGTTCGAATTTTATACTCGGCCCTTTCGTTAAGGATACAGGTAGACGATATATGTCGGTTCATGGTTTTTTAGATCGTTTCGGTCATTCGATTCCTTTTGAACGGGAAGATCCCTGGAAAGAGGTCCCTCTTTCGGATAGAAAAGTTTTAGCCGATCTTCTTTTTCAAAGGGCTAAAAAACTGATCTTCACCGAAGAGAAACAAGCCATACGTCTGTTTGAAGTCTGTAAAACGGTCGATCCGGAATCTCCGGAGGCGGCATTCCGGCAAAGCTTGTTTTTATTCGATCACGCTCTTCATGTCTCCGGGGATCGCTATTTATCTTTGGCTCTTGATTACGTAGAAAAAGCCATTGCTTCGGATGATTCTTTTTTTGATGCCTGGTATTTGTCCGGAGATATTTTCGTTCATCTCGGTTTATTTCATAAAGATGCCCATTATTTCTCGCAGGCCCAGGAAAGATATGAAAAAGCACAGACCCTTTTTCGAGGAAAAACGAGTTTTTTAAAAAAATTGCTCTGGGATTGGGGACTTTGTTGGTATTTTTTAGGCAAACATTCCGGCGAAGCCGTCGACATAAAAAAAGCAATAGAGAAGTTTCGGCAGGCCGAAAACTTACATCTTACCGATGCCTCTTTTTATCGGGACGTGGGAAATGCCTGGGCCGAAATGGGTATTTTAATCAAGAACTCGCTTCTTTTGGAAAAAGCCACCGATTACTATCAGAAGGCCGTGCGCCTCCACCCGCAATATTTCGAGGGATGGCTCTCTCTGGCTCATACTTTTCAGTATCTGTATCGGCAATCCAAGGAAGAAAAGTATTTGACAAGAGCCCATTCTTCTTATGTCAGAGCTTCCGATTTAAAAGGGGATCATCTGGATCTCTGGTTAAACTGGGGAAACCTTTTTTTAACTTCCGGAAGAATTAAGGAAGATATTAAGCATTTAAGAATGAGCACGGTAAAGTTTTCCAGGGCTTTAGAAATACATCCGGATCATCCCGACGTCATGAGCCGTTGGGGTGAGGCACTGATTATTTTGGGCAATTGTTCCGGAGATTTGGCTCCTTTAAAGCAGGCCGAAAAGAAGATCCTGGCTGCCTCGGAAATCCTTCCCCGATCTCCGGATATCCGGTATCGCTACGGCTTTTGTCTATACGCCCTGGGACAGTATTTTTCCGATCGTGATTATTACGTAAGGGCTATCGAAAACTTTGAAAAGGCTCTAACGTTGGACGGCGATCATTTTTTTGCCTTGAACGGGATGGGATTGGCTTTATATGCATTGGGAGACCGGGACGGAAATGAAAAAATGCTGCGGGATGCCGATGCCTACTTTCGGTCTGCAAGCGAAATCGAAAAAGATCATCCGGAATTATGGAATAATTGGGGGATGACCGGAATGCGCTTGGCCGAAATATCGGAATTAAGAGAAGATCTGGAAGACGCCGTTCAAAAATTTGAAAGAGCTTTGGCCTGTTACCCTTCGGGAAATCCTTCGGTACAGTTATTATATAATTACGGTTGTGCTCTCGATTTCCTCGGAGGATTTACCGATGATCCGGAACATTTTGAAAAGTCCATACGGGTTTTACGGACCGTTTTAAAAACCGATCCGAATTATGTTCCCGTTCATTACAACCTGGCTCTCGTCTACACTCATTTGGCCGAAATCAGCTCGGAAGTCGATCACTATGTAAAAGCAATAGAAGAGTTTCGTCATGCCGTCGAGCATGACCCGGAAGACGAAGTCATTTGGAATGCTTGGGGAATGACTTTTATGCATTTGGCACAATTGATTCGAGAGCCGATGAAACAGGACTTCTACGAGAAGTTAATGGCGGAATCCGAGATGAAGTTAAGACAGGCCGTTTCCTTGGGAAATCCGGAGGCGTTTTATAATCTTTGCTGCTATCACTCTTTGGCCGGTAACTTCCCCGAAGCCATGCATTATTTGCACCTTGCCGAAAGGAAGGGAGCTTTGCCCGGAGCCGAACAACTGATGTACGACGATCGAATCGAATCCTTGCGTCATTTTCCCGAATTCAGGGATTTTCTTGAAACCCATGTTTGTAATGAGGATAATGACGAGTATCGCTTGTGATCCGAAAGGAGACGAAGGTAATCCTTCGTCTCCTTCCTCTTATCGAATTCTAAGAACTCTTTTTTTTCGTTAAGCCGATAATTAAGAAAATAACGAACAAAGCGGCAAAAATCCAAAAAATCCACATCGCAATGCCTTGCACCGAAGGGATGACTTCCCAAAAACCGAAAACGGCGGCGATAACGGCAATGATTAAACAGATTAAAGAGCTGTAAAACATATTTTCCTCGCTTATGAATGAATGCATTCTCAATTTAACAAGTGTTTGATATTTGGATTATTGTCAATAAAAAGTATCTATTTTTTTTTCGAGGCAATTACTTTTCCGGAAGGAACGAGCATAAACGTTTGCGGATTAATCGGTAAGGGTTTTATCGAAAGTTCTTTCCAATAGCTGTCTTTTTCTCCTTCATAAGAAATCAACAACTGTTCTCCGGGGAGGATTTTCTTTTTCGCAAAGTAAATGACTTCGAGGGGGGAAGAGGGCAAGCCTATGTTGTTACGAGGTACCGAAAAGAGATAAGAGACGATATTCGGTCGACTCGAATGATTAATGAAACGAGAAAAATTCCCCTCTTTTTCGGCATCGAGGATGAGGGAATAGAGGGACTCGAAATCATCCGTTTCGGAAAAACCGAACATTTTTTTTTCTCTCCTCGTCAAGAAGACGTCCGAAAGAAGAGCAAACGCATAAGCGGAGGGAGACGGTTGCTCATCACTTTCCAAAGAAAGAATACCTGCATAAGAAGTAATGACTTCCCCCTTCGGAATGGGAGGGGCCAGGGGGTGCAAAAAAATACCGTATCCGAGATTTTTCGGGAGTCTTTTTCGAACCAATCCGTCGGGGATCCCTTTTTCTTCGATCGCTTTCCCTGCAGCCCGAAGGGCTATCATTATTTTTTTTGAGGCTCGACCGATTTCCGTTTTCCCTCTTCTTAATTCTCTTAAAATAATTTTTTTTAGGGAGGGGTCCGAAATCGGTCGAGGGAGGCGAAATTTATTCATCTTTTTATTCTTTTGTCGCTTGCCGATTCATATAACGAAATAAAGATTTATTTCGTAAATAAAAAATTTATATTCCGTTTTTTCAATGTTTTAAGGGCCTTTTTCGATTGTTTCGTAAATGGATTCCCGGTAAACTTCCCTCAGCATTATCTTAGCGGTGAGAGGGTAAAATGGAAGGAACTTTTACGAAAGAAGACCTTTTTTCCGAAGAGACGGCTTCGCCTACGGTGGATGATATCCTGAAGGAGAAACTGGAACGGGCTTTTCATCGATTAACGCATGAAGTTCAGGTTCATGAAATTGCCAAAATCACCAGCGAACATCATGCCGTTGACTTGGCTTACGCCGTTTCCAGGCTCCCGGCTGCTGCTGCCTTTTCCGTTTTCGAAAACCTTTCGGAAAAGGGGCGAGTTATCTTTCTCATCAATGTCAAACAGAGTATCCGAACCTATATCTTACGCAATCTGGAAGATGCCGAAATTATCGCCCTTTTGGATTTGATGCCTTTGGATGAGGCCGTATGGGTGTTGGATGATATTTCGGATCGAAAATATCGGAGACTGACAAAGTTTTTCCCTCCCAAAAAAATGCAGCGGATGAATGAACTACGTTCCAAGGATCGTCATAGTGCGGCTCGATTGATGAGTAACGAATTTTTAGCCTTTCCGCTGGAGACCGAGATCGGGGAGGTGGCCGAGTATATTCGGGAACATCCGAATATCGAAATGACTCGACGAATTTTCGTGTTAAGCGAAAAAGGCCATCTGATCGGTTACGTCCCCGACAGAAATATTATTATCAGTCCTTCTCATTTTACCTTAAAACAGATCATGCGCTCCGTTTCTCATACGGTTCCCCCCGAAGCGACTCGAGAAGAGGTCGTTGATGTCGTGGAAAGATATAAAATACCCGCTTTGCCCGTCGTTAATGCCTCTCATGAATTACTGGGAGTCATTTGTTACGAGGACGTCGTAGAAGCTTTGGAGGATATCGCGGACGAAACGATTGCCTGTATGGGAGGAACGAATGAATCCATCGGAGAGTTCGAGCCGATTTGGCGGCGTTTTCTATCGAGAGCGCCTTGGCTTTTGGTCACCTTGATTGCCGGTTTGATCAATGCTTTCAGCATCTCTTATTTCGAGAATCAAGAGGGCCTTATCTTAACGTTTGTTCTTTTCTTCATTCCTTTGATTACCGGAATGTCCGGGAATATCGGCATACAGTGCAGTACGGTATTGGTACGGGGAATGGCTACCGGTGCCTGGAGTCGTAAGGGAATGAAGGAAGCGATGGCTAATGAATTGGTCGTCGGGTTTTGTACCGGTATATTTTTCGGCATTTTAGCGGGCTGTTTCGTCTATCTTCTCGATATCTCCGGCTCTTCTTTTGTCGTTATTCATCCCGCCGTAATAGGAGTAATTGTCAGTACGGGTCTTTTCGGAGCCTGTTTGGTCGGTACCCTTTTAGGTGTATTTTCACCGGTCTTCTTTGCAAAGATAGGCGTGGATCCTGCCGTGGCCTCCGGTCCCATCGTTACCGCCTTTAACGATTTCTTTTCCATGAGCATATATTTTTTGATTGCTTGGGGATTGGGAAATTATTTTTTTTGAGTCTTCCTTTCGATACGTGCGAAAAAACGACTTTATCATAAAACCGATATCCTGTAGAAAGAGGAGACTTATTTTTCGGTTATTATGCAAACGACTCTCTTATCCTTAAAAGAAAAACCCCTGATTTTAGGATCCGATGTCGTTTATACCGAATTTCTTCTGGAAGCTTGTAAAACTTCCTCCGTCGTGATTCTGGCCGATGATATCGTCGCTTCTCTTCACGGAAATACCTTACGGGACTATTTGCAAAAAAAATCTTTGGAGACTTATTTGCTGACTTTTCCGGCCGGAGAGAGTTCTAAAACCAGACTGATGAAACAGGAACTCGAAGATCGGATGATGGAGCGAGGACTCGGAAGGGAAACGACGTTGATTGCTTTGGGAGGGGGAGTCACGACCGACTTGGGAGGATTTATAGCGACGACTTATTGTCGAGGCATTCCCTATATTTCGATTCCTACCGGCCTTTTAGCCATGATCGATGCTTCGATCGGCGGAAAGACGGGGGTCAATACTTCTTTCGGAAAGAATATGATCGGATCGTTTTATCTCCCCGACGCCTTAATCATCGACTTTTCTTTTTTGAAGACGTTACCGGAAAGAGAAATAAAAGAAGGACTCGCCGAAGCTATTAAAACCGCTTTAATTTATGATGCCGATTTATTTTCGTTCATCGAAGAGAATTATTCCCGTCTGTTAACTCCCGGAGAAGAATTATACCGAGTCATTCGGGAATGTTGTCGCATCAAAATAGCGGTTATCGAACGAGATTTCGAAGAAAAAACGGGGTATCGGAAGATATTGAACTTCGGCCATACTTTTGCTCATGCCTTGGAAAGATATCTGGATTATAAGATAGGGCACGGGGAAGCCGTTGCTCTGGGAATGATTGCCGAAGGCTTTATTTCGTGTGAATCCGGTTATTTGAAGCTTTCTTCCTTTCAGCGAATTCTTCAACTGTTGGCTCCTACGGTACGCTCCCTTCGTTTAGAGGAGGATCAGCTTTTCGAAAGAATGTTATCGGATAAAAAAGTGAAGAATAAGTATCCTTATTTTGTTTTATTGGACGAGATCGGAAGCGTTCACCCTTTCGGA
>CAYGJM010000001.1:51370-54093 GCA_964350295.1 uncultured bacterium
CATGGCTCCGGAAAAGGAATTAATTGAACGAGCCGTTCATTTTATCGGTCATTTATGATTATCGTTTCTTTGGGCAATTCCGATGCCGAAACCGTTCGTCGGGAATGCGAAGCCTTACGTGGTCGAAAATGCATTCCGGAAATCCGATTGGATTATTTTGACGATCCGGACTTCTCCTTTCTTCAGAAATTATCGGATGAGTATTCGGTGCTTTTTACCTTTCGTTCGCAGAAAGAAGGGGGAAAACGAAAGGTCGGTAAAAAACAACGACGGGATATTTTGGAGGAATGTTTTCGACTCAAACCGAGATATATCGATCTGGAGTTTTTACGCGACCGGGAAGAGGTCTCACTCTGTCGTCGTCTTTCTCCGGAAACGAAAGTGATTCTTTCCTTCCATCATCCCTTCGGTATGCCCGGATCTCCGAAGAGTCTCTTGCGCCGGATGAAAGAGATAAAGGCATGGAAATATAAAATCGTCGGTCGATCGCACAATACGACGGAGGCCTTAAAAATGCTTCTTTTTGCCGCAAGAGACCGAGAGGTCATTCCCTTGGCAATCGGTGAAGGAGGAGAAATTACCCGTATTTTATCCCCCCTCGTCGGCCGGAGTCATACTTATGCTTTCCGGAAGAATCCGACGGCTCCGGGTCAGGTTTCCCTGGATGATTTGGAAGGAATATATCATTACGGACGCCTCAATCGAAAGACGCAGCTTTTCGGAGTGATCGGAGATCCCGTTTCGCAAAGTCCCGGCTACTTGCTTTACAATGCTCTTTTCGAAAGACTTCGGATGAATGCGGTATACGTAAGCTTTCGGATCGGAAAAGAGGAGCTTGTTCCTTTCCTGACGCTTTTAAAGAGGCTGCCCTTTACCGGCCTTTCCGTGACCGTTCCTCATAAGGAACGTGTCGGGGCCCTTCTTTCTTCTCCGACAAAGGAGCCGATTAATACGCTGAAGTACGTTCGCGGAAGGATTGTGGGTTGCAATACGGACGGCCCGGGGGCCGTCGAAGTATTGGAAAAAAACATCTCCTTATCCGGGAAAAAAATCGTTCTTATCGGAGCCGGAGGAGCGGCAAAAGGCCTGGCTTCTTTTTTACGGAAAAAAGGGTGCTCGCTTACCTATTATCGACGCCGTCCGTCCGATGATTCCGAATCTTTGGATCGCCTTATTGAGATCCGACAAGAAGACTATGACGTTTTGATTCAAACGACTCCCGTCGGCAGTAACTCTTCGGAAAGTCTCGTTCCCTCTCGTATTCTTTATCCGGGAAAAATAGTTTGGGATATCCTTTTTCAGCCCACGAAACTTCTTTCCGATGCCCTCGAAAAAGGATGTTGTATTCTTACGGGAAAAGACCTTTATTTGGCGCAAGGAGTCCGCCAGCTCCGCTTTTGGCGGGGAATCCTTCCGAAAAAAACCGAAACCCTTCTGGAATATTTCTATGACAAAATCGAAAATCGTCATCCGACCCTCTCGAATTGCCGGGGAGATTGAAATACCTTCTTCGAAATCTCACTCCGTCAGGGCCATTCTGTTTGCGTCAATGGCTTCCGGAACAAGTCGTCTGCAAAAACTTTTGAAATCTCCCGATATTGATGCCCTGTTGGAGGCAGCCGAAGTTTACGGAGCAAAAGTATTTCCCGGAGATGAAGAGACCCTTATCGAAGGGACGGGAGGAGTCTATCGGGGATCCGGAAAGATCATCGATTGCGGAAATTCGGGGCAAATACTCCGATTTGTCGGAGCCTTAGCTTCCCTTTCGAATCAAGAGACCCGCTTCACGGGAGATCATTCCGTTTGTACGAACAGACCCGTCCTACCCTTGCTGAAAGGAATTACCGATTTAGGGGGGACGGCTATTTCGCTGTATCGAAACGATCGAGCTCCGATTCTCGTCAGAGGTCCCGTAACGGCCGGAAAGGCTGTCCTAACGGGGGAGGATTCACAACCGGTTTCCGCTCTTTTAATGCTGGCGGCCTTTTTGGAAGGAGAGACGGAGATCATCATCGACCGACCGGGAGAAACTTCCTGGATAGAACTAACCCTTTTCTGGTTGCAAAAAATGGGCATTCCGTTCGAAAGGGATTCTTCTTATCGTCGATATGTCGTCACCGGAAGAAAGGTTCCGAGATCTTTTGCCTATACGGTTCCGGGTGACTTCTCTTCGGCCGCCTATGCGGCCCTTGCCGCGCTTTTGTCCGGAGAGGAGGTTCATCTTCATAACCTTGATTTTGAAGACGTACAGGGAGATAAAGCCCTTTTTTATGCCTGGGAAGCGATGGGAGCATGTTTTCAAAAAGATCCTTCGGCAAGAAAGCTGACGATTCGAAAGGGGAGACCTTTGCAAGGAATGACTTTGGATGTTAACGCGTATATCGATGCCCTTCCCGTATTAGCCGTTTCGGGTTGTTTTGCCGAAGGCACGACTCGTCTCGTGAATGCCGGTATCGCTCGTCATAAAGAATCCGACAGGATCGCCTGTATTTGTCGAGAACTTAAAAAAATGGGTGCGGACATCGAAGAAGAAGAGGAAGGATTAACCGTTCGCAAGTCTTTTTTGCACGGGGGAGATCTGGAAAGCTACGGTGATCATCGAATTGCGTTATCATTAATCGTGGCCGCTCTCTTCGCCGAGGGGCCCAGTACGTTGAACGGCGTCACGTGCATTCGAAAAGTTATCCGGATTTTATCCCGTGCTTTCAAACCTTGGGAGCTAA
>CAYGJM010000002.1:0-7705 GCA_964350295.1 uncultured bacterium
CTGCCTTTTTCAAAAAGAAGGCAAAGGGTTTTCGTATATTCGAGGTGGATGAGTACGGTATTCGTAAGATCATGCCCCGAAAAAGAGGCATAGGAGGCCAGAGCGATCGGTTCACCGGTTATAAAGTCAAGGGACAGCTGATTTTTTTGAAAGCCGAGCCGAAAACCATCAAAGAAACTTTTTTTTAATAAAAAAAGGAGTCCGGAAGAGGCTTTTTTTTGTTTTTGGAATTCCGACCGACAGAAAAGAATCTCTCTGTCTCCGAAAAAATGTTTTACCAGTCTTTTCAAGGAAAGATTTACTTCGCTTTCTTTGCCGGTATGAATGGCGTATCTCTTTATAAATAAGTTTTCTTCTTCTATGAAAGAGCAAAAGACGCCTCCGGAGGATTTTTTTTTAAAATCATGTAAAGCAGTTTTACAATCCGGAAAAAAGAAACCGGAACAATGGATTTTTACTTTATTCCCGGCCTTTGTTATAATCACATAGCGAATAGCATTTTTTTTTAGGGAAAAACCGATAATTTTTTCCGGACTCGGGAAGCCAATCACTTTCTTTTCATCCGTAAAAAATTATTCATAAAAAGTTTATTAAGGAATATTTATGTTTATTCTTGCGCAGGGAGTTCATATTTTATTTACCGTCTATACGCTTATGTTGTTTGCAAGAATTTTAGGATCCTGGTTCCCTAATTTTCAATATTTTTCCATTATGAAGTTCATTCACTTTTATACGGAACCCTATTTAAAATTTTTCAGACGAATCATTCCGCCCGTCGGTATGATTGATTTAAGCCCTTTATTGGCGTTCTTTGCTCTTCGGGTATTGGAAAAAATTCTTTTGGTAATCGTTCACTAAAATGAAGCCTTTCTACTTGGGTAAAAAAAAGTTTTCTTCGAATGTATTTTACGCTCCCTTGGCGGGTTGTTCGGACTATCCTTTTCGGCGCATGGCAATGGAGTATCAGCGTCCCGGTTTGTTTTTTTGCGAAATGGTAAAAATGGATGCCCTCATTCGCAGTGATCCCGGAACTTTTCGGTTATTGGACTATACCGAAAACATGCATCCGATCGGAGCTCAACTTTGCGGGAGTCGACCCGACTACGCCGGGGAGGCGGCCGCTATTATTGAGGATTTAGGGTTCGATGTTCTCGATTTAAATTGCGGTTGTCCGGTGGATAAGGTGACCAAAGACGGAAGCGGCTCGGGACTTCTGAAAAATCCTGATTTAGCGGGAGAAATTATTTCTGCCATGGTTTCCCGCGTTTCCATTCCGGTAACGATGAAAATTCGAGCGGGTTGGGACGAGGAAAATATCGTGGCGCGTAAAATGACTGAAATTGCCGAGCAGGCCGGAGCAAAGGCCGTTTTCGTTCACGGAAGAACGAGAGAGCAAGCTTATAAGGGAAGGTCTAACCGGAATTATATTCGAGAATGTAAGGAAGCGGCTCGATCGATTAAAGTTTTCGGAAACGGAGATGTTTTTACGCCCGAGGATGCTCTTTCTCTCCTGGAAGAGACGGGGTGCGACGGCGTGTTAGTTGCCAGGGGGACCATGGGACAACCTTGGATTGCCGAAGAGATTTATCGCTTATCAAAAGGAAATAGAAGAGAGGAAAGGAGTTTTGAAGAAAGAAAAGAGGCTTTGCGGAAGCATTTTTTTCATATTACTCGTTATTCCTCTCCGGGAAAGGCCCTTCTCGATATGAGAAGAGTTGGTTGTTGGTATTTTAAGAATGCCGATCATACAAGAGAGATCCGAGGTGCCTTGGCTCATGCGAAAAACCTTCGGGAGGTTGAAGGTTTAATCGAGGGTCTTTTTTGTAAAACAAAAGAATTTAGCTTGTAAGGAGTTCGGTACATGAGTCCGGAAGTGATGACGTTACACATTTTAGTAAAGGGTAAGGTTCAGGGGGTCGGATTTCGGGGCACGGCAAAACATTATGCCGAAAAGCTCTGTTTGAAAGGAACCGTTAAAAATCTGTCTGACGGAGGGGTGGAGATTTATATTCAGGGGCTTCGAGAAAACTTGAACGGTTTTATAGAAAATTTAAAGGAAGATGAGGGGATTGCCGAGATCGAGCATATTTTTACGGAGGAATATCCCATAAATAAAATATACGACCAATTTGATATTTTATTTTAGTCGTTTATAAATATCGATTGCTTTTATTTTTTAACTTTCCGACGCTTTTCGTCTTCTTTTTTTTCCCGATGATATTAGAGGAGATTTCTTCTTCGTTGGCCCGTATAATTTCTTTTTTGGTCGCTTCGGTTTCTTGTTTTATTTTTTCTAAAAGATGCCAATCTCCTTCTGAAAAATTGGAAGGATTTTGAATGAGCGCTTCCAGCTCTTCTTCGGACAGGTTATTTTTACTTCCTTCAAAAACTTGGTTGGCCTCGTTTTTAATATCTTCGATTTCTTTTTGAATTTCCGGAATAACGCCGGACATATCCAACTTATCTTTATGGGCATGAACGATTTTTAGGCGGAGTTTATGAATTCTCTCGAGTGTTTCTCGAATAAATCTTTCTTTTTCCGGATCTTTCATGGTGAAAAATTCCCTGTTTTCCTGCTTCTCCTTTTCCTTAACAAAGAATAAATAATTTCACAAGATTTGTTTCCGGCTTTTTATTTGATTTAATTCGTCTATATCGCTATCTTATTATGCGTAAGCTACTAAAAAAGGGTCACAAGATGGGTTATTTGGAAGAAATGAATTTGCGTCTGGAAAATCAAAATTTTCCCGCGTTTCTCCAATTATGGGAAGAATATAAGACGAATCAGGAATTTTCCGGAGAGGAGTTAGCAGCCGTTCTACGGTCCGTTCGGGAATCCGAGTTCCATTCGCTTTTCGGTCCTTACGCTGAAGACGTTCTCTCTTTTCTGGAAAAATGCGAGCCCGAATCCATGCGAGGAGAGATATTAAAATCCGTTTTGGATTTGCAAACGACGAATACCGAGGGGTTGGCAAATGCTGCGCTGGAGTATTTGGAAAGTCACTACGCAAAAGACCCTCTTTTTAAAGAAAAAATTAGACTCGTCGGATTAAGAAATCGAGAGCATTTCGAGGGGGCCATTCGAAACTTTGAGCTTCTCACGCATATGGTGAAGGGGAATTTCGTTTATCACTTCGGGGGATGGGGTGCCGGAGAAGTTATGGATGTTTCCTTGATCCGAGAGCAGGTGTCCGTTGAATTCGAAAATGTTTTAGAAGTTCGGGAGGTTTCTTTTGCAAATGCTTTTCATACGCTGGCGGCTTTGGAAAAGGATCATTTTTTAGCTCGAAGGTTCGGAGATCCCGATGCTCTGGAAAGAGAGGCAAAGTCCGATCCGGTAAAAATTGTGAAGTTATTGCTGAAGGATTTAGGGCCGAAAACAGCCGGGGAAATTCGGGATGAATTATACGAACTGGTAATCCCCGAGGGGGATTGGACGAAGTGGTGGCAATTGGCACGAGCAAAGTGCAAGCGGGATCCTAAAATTAAATCTCCGAAAACACTTCGGGAACCCTTCATCCTGTTGGAGCGAGAAGTTTCTCGAGAAAAGGTTTTTGCCTCTTTTTTGGAGTCTCATCGGGAAGACGATGACTTTCCGGAGAAGGGCTATCGACACGTAAAACAATATCCGGAAGTTTTAAAGGATCAGGAGTTAAAGGATCTTTTCAGAGAATTGCTTTTAAAGCGCCTTCAGGAACTTTCCGAAGACGAGTCAGTTAAAAGATTAGAGATTTTTTTGATTTTGGAAGATCTTTTTCATGATCGACCGGATCAAGCTTCCACGAATATCATCGTTCAGGCGGAAAACCTTCCTTTCCTTGTCGAGGAGATGCGGGTTACTGCAATGAGAAAGAGACTTTTAACTTTAATTCGAGAACATAGAGAGGATTGGGGAGAGCTTTTTGCGGAACTTTTTTTAAGTGTTTCTCACCATTTTCTCCGAGATTATCTCCTGAAGGAATTAATGAAATCAAAATCCGAGTCGGAGGTAAGAGCCGTCTTGAGAAAGCTTTTGGATCATCCGTTCATGTATCCGGAGTGTTTCGTGTGGTATTTTCAGAAGATTCAGACGGATGAAGATTTGTATTTCTCGGACCCCGACGGAAAAAGATTATTTTTTGAAGCTCTGTTTATTTTGCTTTATCACTTGGAAGGGCAACCGAAAGGAAGTGATTTATGTAAAAAGATTCATTCGATGATCGTTACCAAAAACTTTGAATTATTTCGTAAAAATATAGCAGGCAGCGATATCGATTATATTCGGGAAGTTCTTTTGTTAATCACCAAGTGTCGACTTTTCAACGGCCATGATTATAAGTTATTTTTATCCTTGGCAAAAGTAGTCCACCCTTCGCTGAAAGATCAAGCGGAAGAAGGAGAGCCGGAAGATCTCGTCATTTGGACTTCTCAAGAAGGATATCAAAAACTGCAAGAGAGGATACGACATATTGCCACCGTCGAAACGGTGGAAAATGCCAAGGAAATCGAAACGGCTCGAGCCTACGGCGATCTTCGGGAAAATTCGGAGTATAAGTTTGCCCAGGAAAAAAGAGCCCGGTTACAGGCCGAGATGAAATTACTCTCTTCGCAGCTCGGTAAGTCGAGAATTATTTCTCCCGATGATATTGATATCGAAAAGGTAGGAATAGGAACCGTCGTGACCCTACGAAATGAAGCGGGACGGATATCCCGATATACCGTTTTGGGGCCTTGGGATGCCGATCCCGATAAAAATATTCTTTCTTTTCAATCTTTGTTTGCCAAAGCCATGAACGGCTTGAAAAAGGGAGAGACCTTTTCATTTCGAGATGAGGTTTATACGATCGAGGAGATAGGGAGCTTTACGGCTCGCGTGTGATTTATTACATAGACGGATACAACCTTCTTTTTTTGTATTATGACGAAGAGAGAGAAACTCTCGAAGAAGCTCGTCAAAAAATGCTCGAAGAGTTTGCGTCTTATCAAGAAGAGGTTTCCCTCCCTTTAGTGATCGTTTTTGATGCCCATCTCCAGGAAAACCGGCTTTCGGAGTTCGATTATAAGGGATTGGAAATTATTTATACTTCCTTTCATCAAACAACGGATGATTATCTGCTCGAAAAAGTTTCTCTGTCACCCTCTCCGGGAGAGATTACGGTGGTTACGAACGACAAAAAACTGGGAAGAGGAATTCTTTCTCTAAAAGGAAAACACAAATATTTTTCCGATTTTTTCTCTTTTCGGGACAAAAAGAAATGGAAGAAAGATCTCGAAAAGCCGGATGAATCGCTTCGGGATTTTGAAGTTTCTCGTTATTATCCTATTTTTTTAAAAGAAGAAGAAAATTAAGCTTTTAACCAAGCTGCCGCTTCTTTGGCCGCATAAGAAATGATAATATCGGCTCCTGCTCTTTTAATACCGATAAGAGTTTCATAAAGAACGGCATGAAAATCAATCAATCCCCTCTCTTCGGCAGCCTTGAGCATTGCATATTCTCCGCTGACGTGATAGGCAGCTATCGGAAGATTCGTTTGTTGTCGGATTCGTAAAATCATGTCCAAATAGAGGGAGGCCGGTTTTACCATCAAAATATCCGCACCCTCTTCTTCATCGAGTTGAGCTTCCAGCATCCCTTCTCGGGCATTGCAAGGATCCATTTGATATGTTTTTTTATCTCCGCATCGAAGCGATGACTGTAAAGCTTCTCGGAAGGGTGCATAGAGAGAGGAAGCGTATTTGGCCGTATACGAGAGAATACCGACGTCGGTATGTCCGTGACGGTCCAAAAAATAACGAATGTATCGTACTCTTCCGTCCATCATATCCGAGGGGGCAACCATATCCAGCCCCGCTTCGGCGTAGATCAGTGAAAGTTGCCCGAGTACTTTCAAGGTTTCGTCATTGGATACTTTTCCCGAAGGGGAAAGTATGCCGTCATGGCCGTGATCGGTAAAGGGATCCAATGCCACGTCGGCCATGACGTGTAGTCGAGGAAAATTCTTTTTAATCGATCGTATGGCTTTTATAAGGGGATTGATCGAGGTAAGAGCCGAAGAACCTTCGGGATCTTTATTTTCTTTTTTTATCACGGGAAAGAGCAAAATGCTCGGAATGCCCAGAGCGGATAACTCCTCGGCCTCTCGTACAATTCGGTCGGCCGAAAAATAAAAAGAGCCGGGAAGAGAGGTGATGGGAGAATAAATACCGCTTCCTTCGGTAATGAAGTAAGGGGCTACCAGATGGTCCGGCTGCAGAGTCGTTTCTCGAATTAAAGAGCGAACGGCTTCGGATGAGCGATTTCTTCGGGGTCTTTTCAGAGGTAAAAGTTCGTACATGGCCGATTTCTTTTTTTACCCGACCGGTTATAGTCTTTTCCGAGATTCGGGGCAAGAAATTAAGCGTTAAGGCGTTTTTCGCTTGATAGGGAGAAGGGAAGTATGGCAGTCTGAAAGCATTCTTTTCGAGGGATGATCCCCCGTTTTCAAAATGAGGTTGTGGAATGGATCGGAAATATGAAGAATTTACCGAAGAACAAATAAAAATTTTAGAAAATTTCGTTACCGATACGAGCTCGAATGTTTTTGTTTTGCGTAATTTACCGGAAGTGATCAAAGGAGCCTTATTTTCTCGCTATTCTCGATCCGGTTTAGGTCTTCGTTCCCTTCTTTTAAAAGAGTTTATTCTCAATGAAGAAACGGCTTTTCGCTTGATCGCCTCCGGTGTTTCCGAGGCTAAAGTATCGGATCAGGTGGCAGCCATTCAAAAGGCCCAAAATTTTTACGATCGCATTTTAGACGGGTATGGCGACGACTCCATCGGAGAACTCGGCGGAGCCCATCTGGCCATAGAAAATATTTCGATGATTGCGGCAAAAGTCATTGAAGATTGCCGTATCGGAGGCTCGCCTTTGGAAAAGTCAACGAGATATATTTATTTTGATCAAAAGGTAAACGGAGAATACCTTTTTTATAAGGAACCCGTTCTCATGACCTCCGCTTATAAAGAGCTATACGTGGATACTTGCAATATGCTTTTCGATACGTACGGCAAGTTGATCCCGCCGATGACGGAGCTGATGGAAAGCAAAGCCCCTCGGGAGGAGCAGGTTTCCAAAATTGCCTATACCGCAGCCCTTCGGGCAAAGGTTTTGGATTGTCTTCGAGGACTTCTTCCCGCAGGGGCCATGACCAATATGGGTATTTTCGGAAACGGGCGATTTTTTGAATCTTTATTGCGAAAGCTGCAGGTACACAATTTGGCCGAACTGCAGGATATCGGTAAACGCTCCTATGAAGAACTTTTCAAAGTGATTCCCTCTTTCGTAAGAAGGGCTGACCCCCGTCATAAAAATCAGTTGGATTTTGCTCACTTTTACGGGGCGATGAATGAGGAAATACGTCTCGTTACGAAACAGCATACCGATTTTACGTCGGAAGGAATGGATCCCGGAGTGAAGTTAATAGACTTTGATCGACAGGGAGTAAAAAAGGTGGCGGCGGCTCTCCTTTTTGCCGGTTCGGACAAACGGTTGTACGAATTGCAAAAATATTGTGAAACCCTTCCCGATGAAGAGATTGCCCGAATCATAGACGCTGCTTGTAACGTTCGGGAAAACAGAAGGCACAAGTCGCCGAGAGCCCTGGAACATGCCTCCTTTACCTTTGAAATTATGAGCGATTTCGGGAGTTATCGAGATTTGCAAAGACATCGTATTTTGACCCAGGAA
>CAYGJM010000002.1:7715-22184 GCA_964350295.1 uncultured bacterium
GCAGCTTTCCTGTCATTATTGTTTTCACGTTCCTTCGGAAATCATTCATACACCGATGGAAGCGCCTTATCGGGAAGCTATGGAAAAAGCCAAGGAAGCTTATGACGTTATTGCCGATGAGCTTCCCGAGGAAGCTCAGTATGTCGTTCCGATGGCCTATCACATTCCTTGGTATTTTCATATCAACTTACGATCTCTTCAATGGCTTTGTGAATTGCGCTCCTCCCCGGCCGGTCATCCGAACTATCGTTATATCGTTCAGGAAATGGCCAAGCAGGTTTGTTCGGCCGTTCCCGCTTTCGAACCTATATTTCATTTCGTTGATTATGAAGGCTATGAACTCGGCCGATTAGGTCAGGAAGTTCATAAAATAGAAAAGATGCAAAAATCGACATGAGCCTATCGGGAATGGGGAAACATCGTTTTTCCGGGGCCGTTTTATTGGTTGCGGGAAGTTCCATCGGAGCGGGGATGCTCGGGTTACCGATCGTAACGGGATTATGCGGATTTTATCCGGCAGCCGTTATTTTCTTCCTCTGCTGGATTTTCATGTCCCTTACGGCTCTCCTCATTCTCGAAGCTAATCTTGCCTGTGAAGAGAACACCAACTACATTTCCATGACCCGCCGTTTTTTGGGAAGATGGGGAGAAAATCTATGCATTTTAACCTATACTTTTCTCTTTTATTCGATTCTGACGGCCTATATCGATGCGGGAGGAGGATTAACGCAAGAATTTACGGATAAGATTTTTAACATTCGCATCGGTCGCATTCCGGCAGAATTTCTTTTTACCTTTTCGTTCGGAGTTTTCGTATTTTTAGGCACTTTTTTCGTTGATCGATTGAACCGAATATTCATGTTCGGATTGATCTTTTGTTATGCCGCCGTTTTATTTTTCGGTTCGCGTTTCGTTAGTTCCGTACATCTTAATCATGCCGTTTGGAAGTATTCTTATGCAGCCGTTCCGGTTGTCATTACCTCTTTCGGCTATCACAACATATTGCCGACGTTAACGCATTATCTTAAAAAGGATCGAACGAAAATGATACGGGTCATTTTTCTGGGAGGCTTTTTACCTCTTTGCGTTTATCTCTGCTGGGATTGGCTCATTTTAGGAATACTCCCCTCTTCTCTATTAAAAACCGGGATGAGCGTTGACGGTATTCTCCGGGCCATACGCCATCCCTTGGTGGGTGTTTTAACCCGCTATTTCGCTTTTTTTGCCATAGCGACCTCTTTTTTGGCTCAGGCTCTTTCTTTAACCGATTTCATCCGAGACGGTTTTTTTCGGAAAAATAATTCCGGGAATCGTCTTATTTTGGTCCTTCTCGTCTTACTTCCGCCGCTTATTTTTTCGGCAGCCATCCCCGGCATTTTTATTAAGGCATTGGGGTACGTAGGCGGTTTTGCCGCCGTTCTTCTTTTTGTTTTTTTCCCCGTTTTGATGGTATGGAACCTTCGTTATAGGCAAAGAGGATTACATCGACCCATCGTTCCCGGAGGAAAAAATGTCTTAAGGTCCTTATTTTCGGTCGGTATGGCTATTGTGGGCATCCAACTGTTTTTGGAATGGAAGGGATTTTATGGAAATTAAAAGAAATCGCATTTTCGGGGGTATTTTATTGATTGCCGGAACGGCCATCGGCGCGGGAATGATTGCCATGCCCATCGTTACCGCCGGTACGGGTTTTATTCCTTCGGTACTTTTGCTATTCGCTTGTTGGTTGTATTTGCTTTGTACCGCTTTTTTGCTTTTGGAAGTAACTCTTTGGTTGAAAAGAGATGTCAATATCGTCACCATGGCTGACCACACCTTGGGAACCGTCGGAAAGATCATTGCCTGGTATGTCTATTTATTCTTACTTTATTCATTAACGACGGCCTATCTTTCCGGATGCGGTTCGATTTTCATTAATTCGGTGGAGGTCGTTTTACGGGAACAAGTTCCTTCTTGGGTCGGTCCCCTGCCGTTTTTAATTTTATTTGCTTACTGTATTTACCTCGGAACGAAACCGGTGGATTATATCAACCGGTTTTTGATGATCGGTTTGATCGTGACTTTTTTAGCCGTGACGATTTTATTATTTCCGAATGTTCAAGAGGTTCATTTGCTTCGGGGTAATTTCACGTCGATTTCCGGATCGGTAGCCATTATCGTAACGGCTTTCGGATTTCATATTATCATTCCCACTCTTTCGTATTACTTAGGATATCGCGTCAAACCGTTATTAAAAACGATTATATGGGGAAGTTTGATTCCTCTTTTCGTATACATCCTTTGGGAGTGCGGCGTATTGGGAAGCGTTCCTTATGAAGGAAATAACGGTCTGGTCGGATTACAGTCGGCTTCACATCCCGAGGTGGCTTTGATCGGAGTCATGGCCGGTCATGTAAAGCGGTTTGACATCGGCTCCTTATTACGAATTTTCGGTTATTTCGCCATCCTTAGTTCCTTTTTAGGCGTCTCTTTGAGTCTCTCCGACTTTTTAGCCGACGGATTTAAGATTAAAAAAACGAATAAGGGACGTTTGCTCATCACCCTGTTGACTTTTTTCCCGCCCCTTATTTTTTCTCTTCTTTTTCCCGGAATTTTCGTAACGGCTTTGAAATATGCGGCCATTTTCGTAGCCATTCTTTTGGGAATCTTCCCGGCTCTTATGGTCTGGTCCGGCCGTTATCGATTGAAAAAGGAAAAAATATTTACCGTTCCCGGAGGACGGTTTTTATTGGCCGTTATCATCATTATCTCCCTGGGGATCATTTTTTTGGATGTAACGGATGCCTTGTGAAAGGAAAGAATTGTTCTTTTTCCGGATTCGCTCTAAGATGGCATTTTTTATCGAGGGTTTGAAAGATGAAAAAACGTATTTTGACGGGCGACAGACCGACGGGAAAACTTCATTTAGGGCATTATGTAGGCTCGTTGCAAAATAGAGTGGCTTTACAGGATGATTATGACTGTACCTTTCTGATTGCCGACTTACACGTTTTAACGACGAAACCGGAAAAGGCCCATATTTTATCTGCCAGAGATCATATTCGCGAGATGGTGGCCGATTATTTGGCGGCAGGAATCGATCCGAATAAATCAATTATTTATCTTCAGTCGGCCGTTCCCGAAGTCTGCGAATTGCATCTTTTATTTCAAATGCTTATTTCTTTAAATCGATTGAAAGGACTCCCTTCGATTAAGGATATGGCTCGATCGGCAGAAATTGATGAGGAGAGTATTCCTTTCGGTCTGATCGGTTATCCGGTTTTGCAATCGGCCGATATTTTATTATCGAAGGCGGACTTGGTTCCCGTCGGTAAAGATAACGTAGCTCATGTGGAGGTTACTCGGTTGATTGCCAAACGATTCAATCAGCTTTACGGGGAATGTTTTCCGTTACCGGAGAGTCTTGTCGGTACTTGCCCGACATTAATCGGAACCGACGGTAAAAGTAAGATGAGCAAGTCATTGGATAACGCCATTTTTCTTTCGGACGATGAGGGGGAAGTTCATAAAAAAGTAAAGAGAATGTACACCGATCCGGCTCGGATACATGCCCATATTCCCGGAAATATCGAAGGGAATCCGGTTTTCATATATCACGACCTTTTCAACAAAGATAAGGAGGAGGTAGCCGATCTGAAAGAACGTTATCAACGGGGAAGCGTTACCGACGTGGAGGTAAAGGAAAAACTGGCAAAAGCCTTGAACCTTTTTTTAGCCCCCTTACGAGAGAAAAGGATGGCGATATTAAAGGATAAAGGCTATATCGAGGATGTGATTTATCAGGGAACATTAAAAATGCGAGATATTGCCGGGGAAAATATGAAACAGGTGCGAAGCTTAACGGGCATTTCGGGCACTTGGAAAAAAATTTCCGGTCAGGCAAGAAGTCGCTTATCCTAAAGGAGAGGGTGGAGATGAAAATAAATATAGGAATTTCTGACGGAGATATCGGTCGCAGCACGAATCGATTAGCCGAATTATTGGCCGATGAGATGGTTTTATATGTCAAAACGCTTGCCTTTCATTGGAATGTTCGGGGAGAGCATTTCGGCCCCTTGCATGCCTTATTCAAAGGGCAATATGAAGCGCTTGCGGAAATTTCCGATCAAGTCGCGGAAAGAATACGAACTTTAGGGCGTTTTTCTGCCGGAACGATGGAAGAGTTTTTACGAAAAACTCGGTTACGGGAACAACCGAAAGAAGTCCCCGCAGCCAAGGAAATGGTGGCTTTACTCTTGACCGATCATGAAACCGTCGCTCGTTTTTTGAGAGAAGGGATTGCCGAAACGGCTTCTTTCGACGTAGGTACTTCCGACTTTTTAACGGATCTCCTTCAAAGACATGAACAAACGGCTTGGATATTGCGTTCTCACTTAGAAAAGTAATATGAGCCTTTTTCAACTCCGCACTTCCTTCGAACCGGCCGGAGATCAGCCGGAAGCTATTCGTCGTCTGACGGAAGGGATCAAAAACGGAAAAAGGGCGGAAGTTCTCTTAGGGATTACCGGTTCCGGAAAAACATTTACGATGGCAAACGTCATTTGTGAAATGAATCGACCCTGTTTGATTTTGGCGCATAATAAGACTTTGGCTGCTCAATTATACGAGGAGTTCAAGGCTTTTTTCCCGGAAAATGCCGTGGAATATTTCGTCTCTTATTACGATTATTATCAACCGGAGGCTTACCTTCCTCGATCCGATACCTATATCGAAAAAGATATGTCGATAAACGATCGTATCGATCGTTTACGATTAAATGCCACCAAGTCCTTATTGGAAAGAAGGGATGTCATCATTATCGCCTCCGTTTCCTGTATCTACGGTTTGGGGGTTCCCGAATACTATGCGCAAATGAACCTCAAAATCGAAGCGGGGCAAAGTTTTTCAAGGGAAAAATTTCTCCACTCCCTGGTGGAAATTCATTATAAACGGAATGATTATGACTTTAAAAGAGGAGAATTTCGGGTTCGGGGAGACATCATCGACATTTTTCCGGCTTATGAAGAAGACGTTGCCGTTCGCCTGGAATTTTATGATAAGGAAATTGAAAGAATTTCTCTTATCGATCCTTTAACGACGCGATTGCGCAAAACTCTTCAACAAATCGTTTTATTCCCGGCCTCTCATTTCGTTACGCCTGCCGGCGTTAGAGCTTTGGCCTTAAGCGGGATTCGGAAGGAGTTGGAAGAGCGTTCAGCCGAATTAATACGGGAAAATAAAATTTCGGAGAGAGAAAGGCTATGGCAAAGAACGACGTATGATATGGAGCTCATTAAGGAGATGGGTTTTTGCAAGGGGATTGAAAATTATTCCCGTCATTTTTCGCATCGTAAAAAAGGAGAGCCTCCTCCGACGCTGATTGACTATTTCCCGAAGGATTATTTGTTGTTTATCGATGAATCCCATCAAACGATTCCCCAGGTCAGAGCCATGTATCACGGGGATAGGGCTCGTAAGGAGTCGCTGGTCGATTTTGGATTTCGCCTTCCTTCGGCTTATGATAATCGCCCCTTAAATTTCGACGAGTTTTATCAAAAAATCAATCAGGCAGTCTATGTTTCGGCTACTCCCGGTGAATGGGAAATACAAGAATCCGGCGGAGAAGTGATCGAACAAGTGATCCGGCCGACCGGTCTCTTGGATCCTTTGATCGAAATCAGACCCGCTTCTACTCAAGTGGATGATTCTTTGGAAGAAATTCATAAGGAAGTGGAAAAGGAGGGGCGTGTTTTGGTTACGACGTTGACCAAAAAGTTAGCCGAAGATTTAACGAAGTACTTGGTTGATTTGGGTGTTAAGGCGCAGTATTTGCATTCCGACGTCGATACCTTGGAAAGAATAAAACTCATTCGCGAATTAAGAATGAAAAAGTACGATGTTTTAGTCGGTATCAATCTATTGCGGGAAGGGCTGGATATACCCGAAGTCTCTTTGGTCGTGATTCTCGATGCCGATAAGGAAGGGTTTCTCCGGTCTACGACCTCTTTATTGCAAACTTGCGGAAGGGCTGCGCGAAATAGTGAGGGAAGAGTAATTTTATATGCCGATAAGATAACCAAATCGATTGCGGCAACAAAAGAAATTACGGAAAACCGAAGAAAAAACCAAATGCGGCATAATGAGGCTTTCGGGATCATCCCCCAAACCGTAAAGAAAGATTTTCATCTTTATTTTTCGGAAGAGACCGAAGAGGTTGCGGAAACGGAGATGTCTACCGATCATTTTAATTTGAAAGAAGTACGAGAAAAAATTAAAAAATTGGAAAAAGAAATGCTTCAAAAAGCTCGCAGTCTTGATTTCGAAGCGGCCGCTGCCTTACGGGACGAAATGAAAAAATATCAAAAAATCGAACTCACTCTCGGGTAAAATACTCGATTTCTTAAAAAATCTTTATCAATTCTTTCCTAAAAATATACTAAACGATCCTTGATAAAAGTATTTTTTACTGTTGATTTATATTTTTTTAAACTAAAATTCTTAATCATTCTTTAATGATATATTTGAATAATAGGCGGGTAATTAGAATTAAAAAAGTTTAATCCTTGAGGAGGATCATTTTATGACAGAAATTAATCAAACACCTTATGTTCCGTACTCTGCTGATAATATGACAAGTCAGAGCGAGATCTTTGAAGACGGGATGCCCGGAAACGGAACGTGGACATTTCCCGACGGTTTTATTCGAGAGAATTTCGAACGGGTTCAAAGTGCAACGGGAGAGGCCTTCCGGTATTTGACCAGTTATGAACAAGTCAAGAAATCCGGAGATGATTTTTCAACGGGAGTTCATGAATCTTTTCAAAATATAATTGCTTTAGGGAGTGAGGTTTTAGAACAAATCGGAAACAATACGTATGTTTCTTCTTTGCTTTCTAACGTAAGCGATTTATCCAAAAAGGGATTCGAAACTATTTCTTCGGGTGTCGATACCGGTTTGAAAGTTTCTCGCGAATACTGGTTGAACAATGCGATTGTTCTAACCTCTCTTTTCATTGCCGTGCAGCAAGGGAGCAAGGCGGTAAATCTTCTGAAAGAAGGTTATAAAACCGGTGAAACAAACCGTTATATCGAAGGAGGGCTTCGACTCGGTACGGCTTTGGCTGCTGCCGGACTAGCCGGAATTCAGTCCTACGGAATTTACGGGGATTATAACAAACAATAGTTTGTTGGATGTTTTCGTGAAGAGGCCGCTCTTTCCTTTAGGAAAGAGCGGCCTTTTTTATTTTCGGATGTGGACGCCGATTAATTTGGCCATTTGAAACATATCGACCGGTTCTTTTTGTCGAAAGACCTTTTCCAGTTTTTCATCCGGAAGGATGGATCGCTTATTTTTCGGATCCTGAAGGGCATGTTCTTTGATATAGACCCATATTTTCTGGGTGATTTCCGGTCGGGAAAAGGGGCCTTTACCGATGACGTCCGCCAGTTCCTCGGATACTTCGTATGCAGGCTGGCTTCTTGTTGTTTTTTTCCCTTTTTGACTTCCCTTTTTTTTCTCTTTGGCTTTTTTCACGTAGGGTGTTTTGGGATAGTCTCTATATTTTGTTTCCAGTTCCTCTAACTCGTTAACGATGACATTGCAATCCGGGAAAGAGGAGCAGGAAAAGAAAATTTTTCCGTATCGGGATCTTTTCGCAACGATTTTTCCGTCGCAACCGATTGCCGGACAGGCGGGCAAGTCTTCTTCTTTCGGCAGATCCTCGCCTTTTTTGGGAATATTAATGATCCCGTTGCAAGAGGGATATTTCGTACAACCGAGAAAGGGACCGAATCGGCCGACTCGAACGGTCATTTTTTCACCGCATTTCGGGCAGGACTGCTCCCAGTCGAATTCGGGATCATAATCCTCTCGATCCAGGGAGAGTTGTTCCAAAGGAGCCGAAAAGTCACACTTGGGATAGTCGGAACAACCGTAAAAATATTTGCTTTTTGCCCATATTTTCATGAGTTTATTTTGGCATTTCGGGCAGACTTCATCGGTCAGGACTTTCGGTACGAAGGCCTCTTTTTCCGCTTGTTCCACGGTCGGCAAAAATTGATCGCAAAATTCTTGCAATAATTTTTTCCAGTCTTTTTCGTTATCGGCAATTAATTCCAGATCATCTTCCATTTTTGCCGTAAAATTTATGTCCATGATCTGTTTGAAATTAGTTTCCAACATTTGGGCAATGACTTTTCCCAGTTCGGTCGGTTTCAAGCGCCCTTTTTCTCTGACCGTATAATCTCGACTTTGAATCTTATTCATGATCGAGGCATATGTCGAAGGGCGGCCGACACCCGATTTTTCCAATTCCTTAATGAGGAGGGCTTCCGTATAGCGGGGAGGGGGTTTTGTAAACGATTGTTCGGCTGATACTTTTTCTAAGAAAAGTTTTTGTCCTTCTTTTAGGGAAGGGAGGAGTTGACCGGCTTTTTCGTCCTTATCCTCATCGATCTTTTCTTCGTAAAGAGCCAGAAATCCCTTGAATTTCAAGTGAGATCCCGTCGTTCGTAAAATAAACCGGGATCCCGCCGCAATATCGCATGAGACGGTATCATAAACGGCCGATGCCATTTGAGAAGCCAGAAAACGTTTCCATATCAAATCGTACAATTGATGTTGTTCGCGTGTCAGGTACTTTTTGATCGATTCGGGAGAATATTGCAAACCGGAAGGGCGGATGGCCTCGTGAGCATCCTGAGCACTTTTCTTCGTAGCATAGGCATTCGGTTTTTCCGGAAGAAATTTATTTCCGAAATTTTTTTCAATAAAATGTCTTGCTTCTTGAATAACCTCCGGAACAACCCTTACCGAATCGGTTCTCATATAGGTGATTAAACCGATACTTCCGCTTTCTCCCATTTCGACCCCTTCATAGAGGCTTTGGGCAATGCTCATCGTCTTTACCGAATTAAAACCGTAATGGCGGCTGGCTTCCTGTTGGAGGGTAGAAGTAATAAAAGGAGGTACGGGATGGCGTTTTTTTTCCTTTAAGGAAACGGAAAGAATTTCATAAGAACTTTTTTCTAATTCGGAGACGATTTTTTCGGCCGTATTTTTGTCGGAAATGCATATCGTCTTGTCTTCTTTTTCCTTCGTAATTTTTAAACCGTCAATCGAAAAAAGATAACCCTCGAAAGTATCTTGTTGATTATTCAGCCGGGAGCGAATGGTCCAATATTCGACGGGAGTGAAGGTGTCGATGGCTTTTTCTCGGTCAACGACCAGTTTCAGGGCTACCGACTGGACCCGTCCGGCAGAAAGGGAGCCGGATACCTTTCGGTGGATCCTTCTTGAAAGGATGGGGGAAATTTTATAACCGACAATACGATCCAAAAGTCGACGAGCCTGTTGGGCATGAACCATATTCATGTCCAAGTCTCTCGGTCGATCCAAAGCATCGCTCACCTCTTTTTTCGTAATCGAAGAAAAGGTAACCCTTTTCGAAGGAGTGGATTTCGGTAGAATTGAAGCGATATGCCAGGCGATCGCTTCTCCTTCGCGATCCGGATCGGGGCAGAGATAGACGACCGAGGCTTTTTTTGCCGCTGCCTTTAATTTTTCGACAACCCCTTTTTTATCCGGAAGGATGATATACGAGGGTTCAAAATTTTTTTCCAAATCGATACCGAAGCTTTTAGCCGGCAGGTCGATGATATGTCCGACGGAAGATTCAAAGAGATAGTCCCCTCCTAAAAATTTCTTGAGCGTTTTGATTTTTGTCGGAGACTCGACGATGATCAGAGGTTTTTTCATGAAATTTCGATAGTTTGGAGTTTCTTTGAATCCGTTTCTTAATGATAGAAAATTATTTGCCGATTAAAATAAGCGAAGAGGATTTTTTTCTCACCTTATTTTTTTTATACGTTTCTAAATTTCTTTTGTCATGAACAAACTTACCGATGAAGAACTTATGGATTGGAATCGGAAGGGAAAGATTCCGGGGCCGGGTGAAACGGAAGAAGATTTTCTTCGACGAATCCTTCGTTCAAAACCGGAAAGGACAAAACACTCCCTCTCCGGAGAAATTCTGCGCGAACCTCTGAAAAAAGTCGAAGAGTTATTTGATATCCGTCCCGATTGGGTGAATATAGACGCTTCCGGAAAAGGATTGCGCTTTTCGGAAGCGGCTTATTGTCTCGTCAAAGGAAAGGATGTTACCGTCACCGTTCGCCGGAATTTTATGAAAAAAAAGAAATATCTCGGACTCTATCGAAGAGATGAAGTCATTGCTCATGAATTGGCCCATGCGGGACGAATGGCCTTTGAGGATTCTCCTCTTGAAGAATTATTGGCGTACAAAACTTCTTCGGGCCGGCATCGTTTTTGGGGGCCATTTTTTTCCGGAACGGGTCTTTTCCCTTGGATCGGCCTTTCCCTTCTTAACGGAATTTCATTTTTTCCCGAGTATCGAAAAGGGGCCATTCTTCCGCAGTATCTTGTGATCGGGTATTTTTTATTTTTGATCGGGCGCTTTTTGCGTCTTCATCGCCTGTTTCATGCCGTCGTCAAAAAGTTTCGGGAGATGGGCTTGAGTGAAAAAGGGGCCTTTTGCGTCATCTACCGATTAACCTATCGGGAAATGCTTTTGATCGGGCGTTTTTCTCCCGATCAAATTCTTTCTTACGTTCAAGAAAAAAGAGAGAAAGAGCTCCGTTGGCGACTGCTTCATGCGGCTTATTTCTCGACTATAGAGCCGAAAGCTTCGCATATTTGGCCAGAAGGGTCTTCGTCGATCCGTCCTTCATAAAGGAGACGTCGTAAGTTAATCCGAGAGAGGAGTGGCCGCTTCGGACGACTTTTCCGACGCCGAAGTCTTTGTGAAAAACCGTATCTCCATCGGAAAAATCGGGAGCTTCTTTCGGAGAAAAAGAGGGGCCGGCGGTTATTTTTTCCTTTGTCGGCAGGAAGTATTTTCTCGGAATCTCCTTTAAAAACCTCGAAGGTCGCATGGAGCGAATTCCTCCCCAGATAAAACGGCTTTCGGCACGGGAAAGGTGAAGGAGGCGCTTGGCTCGCGTCATACCGACGTAACAAAGGCGTCTTTCTTCCTCGAGACCTTTCGGTTCGTTCAGTGCATTAATATGAGGGAAGAGAGTCTCTTCCATTCCCGCTAAAAAAACGGTATGGAACTCAAGGCCTTTGCCGTTATGAAGAGACATTAACGTTACCCGATCCTCGGCTTCTCCTTCCCCTTCGCTTTTTGTATTCAAGGTGAGATCTTCCAAAAAGGCGGCAACCGTCGGGTTTTCGGCTTGAGATTCCCATTCGATGGCTTTAGCTACCAATTCGTCAATGTTGGCCTTCCTGTCCTCATAGGTTTCGGCATCTCTTTTGATGAGATCGACATACTCCGACAATTCAATGGTTTGGTAGACGAGTTCGTGAAGAGCTTCCCGGTCCGCAATTTTTTTCAGACGATCCAACAATTGAAGGTATTCGGAGAGAGCTTCGATATGTTTTCCGGTTAACCGAATGCCCGGAGAAGAGCTGAGATAGAGTTGACGGACGGCTTCCAGGATCGGAAGCCCTCGTTCGACGGCCCAATCCCTGATTTTCGTCAGCGTCGATTCCCCCAATCCCTTCTTATGCAATTGAATGGATCGAAAAAAAGCTACCGTATCGGCCGGATTGACGAGAATCCGGAGAAAGGCTAAAAGATCCTTGATCTCCTTACGTTGATAGAAGGAGGTGGCTCCGACGACCGTATAGGGAATATTTCTTTTTAAAAGCTCGTCTTCAAAAGGTCTTGATTGAGCATTCGTACGATAGAAAATCACCGTTTCGTTATAGGGTACCCGTTGTTTTTCATGCACGGAAAACAGAGTTCCCACGACGTACTGCGCTTCTTCCCGCTCGCTTCCCGCCGTAAATTCATGAATCTTTTCTCCTTCTCCCAGATCGGACCAGAGATTTTTTTTATACCGTCCCTCGTTATGTTCGATAAGAGCATTCGCGGCTTGTAAAATTAAGGAGGTGCTCCGGTAGTTTTGTTCCAGACGAATGATGTTGGCTTCCGGCCAATCCTTTTCAAAATTCAGGATGTTTTGAATATCGGCTCCGCGCCACGTATAGATGGACTGATCAGGATCTCCGACGACGAAAAAGTTTTTATTTTTTTTGACGAGCAGGGAAGCCAGGGCATATTGGGCCTTGTTCGTATCCTGATATTCATCGACGAGGCAGTGAATCCATCGATCCTGATACATTTCCAGAACTTGCGGAAATTTTTGAAACAATTTTACGGGAAGAATTAACAGGTCGTCGAAGTCAACGGCCAGCGATTCGGCGAGTTTTTTCCGATATAAGGCATATACGCGGGCAAAAATCGCTTCCGGAGAATCTCCTTGATCGGAAAAAGATTCCGGATCGCGGAGGTTATTTTTGGCGCCGGAAATCATATGCTTGATCATTTTCGGAGTTATTTTTTTGCTTTCGATCGATAGTTCTTTTAAACAGGAACGGATCAGACGCAGGGCATCTTCTTCATCATAAATCAGAAAGTTATTTTCAAATCCCAAATGATGCCCGGATTCTCGCAGGATGCGAAGGCCCAAGCTGTGAAAGGTACAAATAAGGGGAGGAGGGAAGTCCATGGCTTCCATCCTCTTTTTCATTTCGGCTGCCGCTTTATTCGTAAAGGTGACGGCCAGAATGCGGGATGCGGGAATGCCCTTTTCCATGAGGCGGGCCATTCGTCGAATAATGACGCGCGTTTTCCCCGAACCGGCTCCTGCCAATACCAGAGCCGGACCGCTCAGGTGTTCGACGGCTTCGAGTTGTTCTTTATTTAGTTGAATGGTCATAAGGGGTCGAGAGTGTAAGAAAAAACGGGGAATTAATCTAGAATTTTATTCACCGGCGTTCCTACAATGCGTCTTCAAATTTTTTTATCGGTTCGCAACGTGTTCTTTGCAAAAAAGATTCTTATTCCTTTTTTATTTCTTTTTCACTTTTCTCTTTTTTCTCAGGTTCGTTCCGGGTTGGATCGCATTTTTGATCCGCCTTATCTTTCCTATGTGAAAGGAAAAAGAGTCGGATTGATTACCAATGCAAGCGCCGTTAACGGACACGGTGAGGAGGCCTTTTCCGTTTTTCGGAAAAATGCCAAAAAATATCATTATTCTCTCGTTGCCGTTTTTTCTCCGGAGCATGGTTTCGAAGGTTTATTGCAGGCAACGGAATTCGTTCGTCATGAAGAGAAAGGCGGCATTCCGATTTACAGCTTGCATGGAGAAACCAAACGACCAACGGCAAAAATGTTGGAGGGAATCGATGTTTTGGTCTATGACATTCAAAGTGTCGGCTCTCGTTGTTATACGTATGAAACGACGTTGTTTTATGCCATGGAAGAGGCTGTCAAGCGGGGAATCGAAGTGGTCGTTCTCGATCGACCGAATCCTTCCGGAGGGAAGGTCGTCGAAGGGCCTCTTCTCGAAGAGCGTTATCGCTGTTTTCTGGGGCATAATCGAGTTCCTTTTTATCATGGCATGACCATTGCCGAGGCGGCTGTTTACTTCAATGAAAACGAAGGATTGCATTGTCAATTGCAAGTCGTTCCGATGGAAGGTTGGAAGAGGGGAATGACGTTTGAGCGGACGGGGTTGATTTGGAAAGCCCCCAGCCCGAATATGCCCGATCCGGCAACGACACTCGTGTATCCCGCCACCGTCGTTTTGGGGGAGACCTTGGAAATTGTCAGCGTCGATTTACGCGGGAAAAGTCCCTTCAAAAAAATCGGAGCACCTTGGATCATCGGCGAGGAGCTTGCTTCTCGACTGCGTCAAAGACGACTCCCCGGGATTCTCTTTTCTTCGACGACCTTTATCCCGTCTTACGGAAAATACGAAGGAGAGGAGTGCCGGGGTGTTTTTTTGAAGGTGACCGATCCCTCCCTTTTTCATCCCTTAAGAACGCAATACGCCCTTTTTGAGGAATTGCAATCGCTTTATCCGAAAGAGTTCCGGATAGAGCTTCTCAAAGCCGTGAAGAAAGGACGTAAAAAAGCTTGTCACTATATTATGGGGAAAGGAGATTTTTACGAGCTTATCGATAAGGGGGAGCCGATAACCGCTGCCATGGAAGTATCGGACGAAGCCTCTTTTAAACAATTTCTTGAAAAACGGTCGGCCGTGCTTTTGTATTAATTTTTAGCACTCTATTGTTATTTTTGCTAAAATCAAGGGTTTCCCGATTGACAAAAGATGTTTTTTAAGTTATGATTTGCCTATCAAAAAATTTAAATAAACTCAGCGTGGAGGAACTAAACATGGATATGGTGAAGCCGCTCGGTAATCGGGTTTTAGTGAAAAGATCGGATGCGAAAAAAACGAAAGGGGGCATTTTGCTTCCCGAATCGGCTCAGGAAAAGCCGAAGCAAGGAAAAATCACGGCTCTGGGAACGGGAGAAACGGAAAATCTGAAAGTCGGAGACGAAGTGTTTTTTGCCTCCTATGCCGGTTCCGAAGTGACCATTTCGGGAGCGGAGG
>CAYGJM010000002.1:22194-23784 GCA_964350295.1 uncultured bacterium
GGTATGTTATTCTCCCCGTGGATGAAATTCTTTGCGTTGTTGAGGCTTAATAAAAAAAGGGAGTTAAGAGTTTATGAGTAAGATGCTAAAATTTCACGGCGAGGCGCTGCATTCCGTTCGAAAGGGAATTGCCCAATTAGCTCGAGCCGTTAAGGTGACATTGGGGCCGAAAGGAAGAAACGTAGTCATCAATAAGGATCCCGGTGATCCTTTTTCCACGAAAGACGGCGTGACGGTAGCCAAGGAAGTCGTATTGAAGGATAAATTCGAGAATATGGGAGCACAATTGATTAAGGAAGTGGCCTCCAAAACCTCCGACGTAGCCGGGGACGGTACGACGACGGCCATCGTTTTGGCCGAAGCCATTTTTACGGCAGGGGTGAAAAACGTCATGGCCGGAGCGAATCCGATGGCCTTAAAAAAAGGTTTGGATAAAGGAGTGGAAGCTCTTGTAGCCGCTTTGAACGGAATGGCCGATAAAATCAGCAAGCCCGAAGAAGTGAAGCAAATCGCTACGATTTCGGCTAATAATGATCCCGAAATCGGAGCCCTGATTGCGGAAGCCATGGATAAAGTCGGAAAGGACGGAACCATTACCGTGGATGAAGCCAAAGGATTTAAAACCGAATTGAAAATCGTCGAAGGACTGAAGTGCGATAAGGGTTATCTCTCTCCTTACTTCGTCAACAATCCGGAAAATATGACGGTTGAAATGAGCAATCCTTCGATTTTAATCGTCGGAAAGAAAGTTTCGACGGTCAAAGAATTGGTTCCGATTTTGGAAAAAATTATGGAACATTCTCAAAGACCTCTTCTTATTATTGCAGAAGATGTGGAAGGAGAAGCCCTGGCTACGCTTGTCGTGAATAAAATCAAGGCAGGTCTTCCGGTGTGTGCCATAAAGGCTCCCGGTTTCGGGGACGGGCAAAAAGCCGGTTTGGAAGACATCGCCGTTTTAACGGGCGCTACCGTCGTTACGGAAGAAGTAGGCCTGCAGTTGGAAAATGTCGGGTTGGAAGTTTTAGGTTCGGCCAAGTCGGTAAAAGTTTCTCGAGAAGAAACAACGATCGTCGACGGTCAGGGGAACTTAACGAAGTTGCGTGAACGCATTGCTCGCTTGAAAGCGGAAATCGAGAGAGCCTCTTCCGATTATGATCGCGAAAAGCTCGAAGAACGTTTGGCAAAACTATCCGGCGGAGTGGCCGTGGTTTGCGTCGGTGCCGCTACGGAAACGGAAATGAAAGAGAAAAAAGCGCGCGTCGAAGATGCCCTTCATGCTACGCGAGCAGCCGTTGCCGAAGGGATCGTTCCCGGAGGGGGAGTAGCTCTCTTGAAAGCTTCGAAGTGTTTGGATCGAGTAAAAACCGAATCGAACGATGAGCAGATGGGAATTCGTATTTTGCAGGAGGTATGCTTTGCTCCCGCTACGGCCATTGCTCAAAATTGCGGTCGGGAAGGAAGAGTCGTTGCCGAGAAAATTTTCGAAAGCGAAGAGAAAGCTTTCGGCTATAACGGTTTGACCGATGAGTTTACCGACTTGGTTCGAGCCGGAGTGATCGATCCGGTAATGGTAACGAAAAATGCCCTGCT
>CAYGJM010000002.1:23794-24285 GCA_964350295.1 uncultured bacterium
GGTTTCCGGGTTGTTGTTGACGACGGCCTCCTTGATTACCGACAAGCCTAAGCCGAAAGAAGCCGTTTCTCCGATGGCCGGAGGAATGGGAGGCATGCCCGGTATGGGCGGCATGATGGGCGGTATGCCCGGAATGGGTGATATGGGGATGATGTAACTTTTCCCCATGTGTATACGGGATGCCCGGCATCCCGTATCTTATTTTTTAGGGAGTCACGGATCTTTATGCCTACTTATGAATATCACTGTACGAACTGTCAATGCGTTGAAGAGATTTTTCACGGTATCTCTCAAGAACCGCTTACAACCTGCCCCGCTTGCGGAAGGGAGACCTTGCAAAGAGGAATCGGAGGATGTAAAGCAACTTTACATTTCCGCGGAGAAGGATTTTATATTACGGACTATGCCGGGAAAAAGGAAAACCCCTCTTCGGCTGCCGAGAAAAAAAATTAGTCGGTTTGCCAAAACGTCGGCGTAAAAAGAATCAATAA
>CAYGJM010000002.1:24295-35770 GCA_964350295.1 uncultured bacterium
TAATAAGAAAAATTCCAATCGTCCCAGGATCATCCAAAATGCGGACGCCAATTTGGAAAAGTCATTCATAAAAGCATAGCTTTGCGTTGTCGCCGAAATACCGTATCCCAGTCCGCCGTTATTGATCATATTCGCCGTCGTGGAAAAGGCGGTTTGGGGATCGAGTCCGTTGGCAATATAGAGAAGAGTGCCCAAAAGGCAGAAAGCAATCACGACGAAGAAAAAGCATAAAACGGTTTCTTTGGTGGCTTTGCTAACGACCTGATTTTTAATTTTCATGGTTTTAACGATGTCCGGTTTAAAGATGGCCTCCGTTCTTTGTTTTGCGACTTTCATTAAAATATAATAGCGAATCACCTTCATCCCTCCGGCCGTCGAAGAGGACATGCCGCCGATAAAGGTGCCGACCAGCATGATGGATTGGCTGATAAAGGGCCAATTAGCATAGTCAACGAGATTATAACCCGTGGTTGTTTGAGAAGAAACGTATTGAAAAATGCTGTATCGTAAGGCGCGAAAGACCGTAAATTCCACCGTGAATCCGGAGGCAAGCAATTGCCTGCTTCCTATAACGGTGAGAAAAATTAATAAACTTCCCCCCGTAAGAGTCAAAAGAAAGAGAAGAAACTCGCTATCCAGCAGTTTATATAGCTTTCCTCGCAATAAATAGAATAAGAGGGGAAAGTTCATGCTTCCGATAATCATGAATAAGATTAAAATCCACTGGATCGAAGCGTTATTATAGATATCCAGACTTTCTCGGACGGGCACGTATCCGCCGGTAGAGATGTTCGACATGGAAATCATGATCGCATCGGTCAGATTGATATTCGGGTCGGCTAATTTCAGAAAGAGCACTTCCAATAAGGTGAAGGTCAGGTAGGCCTTCCAGAGTAAGGAGGCCGTCTCCTTAGCCCTCGGAGCAATGCTTTCTTTCGAAGGGCCGGGGAGTTCGGCTTGAACCAATAATTTATTCCCCCCGACTCCGAAAGCGGGAAGAATGGCGATGGAAAGGATGACGATACCCATTCCGCCCATCCATTGCATAAAGCCTCGCCAGATGATAATTCCTTTGCTGACGGCATCCAATCCCGAATATAAGATAAAACCCGTTTCCGGCTCGATGATCGGTTGGATATTTCCGTAAAAAGAAAAAGAGCTTCTTTTAGAAAATATAATGTGAATGAGCTCTTCTTCTCCCGTTTCGGTATTAATTTTTTTCGGATGCATGACGGTTGCTCCGGTCGTCGTGAATCCGGAAATGGCCTCGAAGAAGCAGTCGACGGGACTATGCATCGTTTTGCTGAAGTAGAAGGGAAGGCCGCCGATAATTCCCGAACAAAGCCAGATCAGAATAATGGAGAGGTAACCTTCTCTGCGAAAAAATTGTTTCCCCGTTGCTTCTTTCCCGATTCGTCTCAAAATCAAGCCGATGCAGCCGGTAATCAGTATCGTATAGAAAAAGGCAGCCGTACTGTCGGGCTGGGGGTGGATATATTTTGATACGTAGAACTGATAATAAAAAGATACGCTAAGAGGAATAAGCAGAAAAAAGACCAGAATGAAAAAGTAGACCGATAAAAACTTGGCTATTTCTCGAAAATGCATCAAAACAACTTCTTTAATGTCGGATAATGAATCGGATCGGCCACCACGATGACGGTATCTCCGGGACAAAGGACTTTCTCTTCATCGACCATCATGATCCGTCCTCTGTTACGGATCGCCGTGAACAACACTTCTTTCGGGAGATAAAATTTCAGTTCGAAAAGGGGGATTCCGGCTACGGGAGAGTTTTTCGTCACTCTCAGCTCGACCATTTTAGCCTTGTCTTCGTACAGAGAGGAAATGGAAACGATTTTTTCTTTTTGAATGATCGCTAAAATCCGATTGGACATGGCTTCTCTCGGCGATATATAGTGGTCGATGCGGGCTTTTTCGATTACGTTACCGAAGTGCGTATCTTGAATGACCGCTATCGTTTTGCCGCAACCGATCTCCTTTCCGATGGAGGCGGCCAAAATATTGGTATCATCCTTATTCGTGCAGGCAATAAAAAGATCTTTTTTTCCGATTTGTTCGATCGTTAAAAATTGAACGTTCGTGCCGTCCCGATGAAAAATTTCCGTATCGGGAAGTATCCGGGAAAGGTATTCGCTTCTTGCGCCGTCGCTTTCGATAATGGTTGTTTTGATATCCATTTCCCGTAGATTTTGAGCGAGCTTTACGGCAAAGGAATTTCCTCCGATCAGGACGGCCGATTCGGGAAGTCGTAACGGTATTTCCAAAAAAGCACCTATTCGGTGTATCGCTTCCGGTTTTCCGATAAACGTTACTTCATCTCCTATCAAAAGAACGTCGTTTTTTGTCGGGAAAATGATATCTTCGGTCGGCGATTCGTTTTCCGTTTCGGGGCCGGATCTTTTGATCAGGGCAACCACCGCTCCTTCCGGTATGGAGAGATCATGAATTTTTTTTCCGGATCGAGGCCATTGATCGGGAACGGTAACGGTTTGTACGTAAATGGCTCCGTGCGAAAAGTTATCTTCGTCGGAAGTATCCGGAGAACCGAGATATTTAAAAATTTCATAAGAAGAAACGATATTCGGGCAGATAAAGAAGTCGACGGAAAAAATTTCATTGAAATTCAATTTTTCATTGGTAACGTACGATTCGTTAATGACCAAGGCGATCGTCAAAGGATAATTGAGATTTTTTGCAATTTTACAAAGGATCAAATTTTTTTCGTCATTATCCGTAAGTGCTAAAAGAGCTTCCGGTTTTACGTCTGCTAATTCTTCCAGGATGGATGTCGTATTTTCGGTTTCATGAATAACGCTGACATCCAGTTCCGAGGAGATTTTATCGAGATTTTCCCGGTCGGAATCGACGAGATAGACGCCGTAAGATTCTTGCGACAAGATGGAAGCAATATATCGAGAGAGCCGATTGATGCCGAAAATGATGATATTCATAGAGAGCGCCTCACGGAAATTTTCTATTACTTGATTAGCGATTAATAGTAAAATATTGTTTTTACCGCTGTTTTTCCTCGGAGGGGCTTAAATGACTTGATTGAAAATAGCCCCCTTAAGCATTATTTCCGTCTGTTTTCAAAGCACCGGTAGCTCAGCCGGATAGAGTACCCGGCTACGAACCGGGTGGTCAGAGGTTCGAATCCTCTCCGGTGCGATTCTTTTCCGAGGGGGTGGCCGATATGACCGTACAATGCTTTGCTTCGGGTCCGTTGGATACGAACGGTTACGTTGTTTCCTGTCCGGAAACCGGTAAAGCGGCCATTATAGACGTTCCTTTTGATGTCGAAGGGCAAATCATCTCTTACTTGCGCGAAAAAAAACTCACCCCCGATAAAATTATTTTGACTCATTCGCATTGGGATCATTTCGGCGGTCTGGCGGCTTTACGAAAAGAGATACCCGTTCCCGTTTACGTTCATGCTGCGGATGCTCCGAATATCGTTCAACCCGGAGCGGACGGTTTACCTCTTTTATTTCCCGTAGAGGGGCACTGTCCCGAGCATCAGGTTACCGAAGGTGACGAGATTCCGGTAGGGAATCTCTCCTTTCGGGTCATTCATACCCCCGGACACTCCCCCGGAGGCATTTGTCTCTACTGCGAAGAGAAGGGAATTCTGTTTTCCGGCGATACTCTTTTTAAGGGAACGATCGGATCGCTCTCCCTTCCGACGGCCCGAGCCGAAGATATGTGGCATTCCCTGAAAAAATTGGCCGCTTTACCTCCGGAGACGAAGGTTTATCCGGGACACGGAGGAGAGACGGTCTTGCGTAGGGAAGGGTATCTGAAAAATGCCGAAGAAATTTTTAGTTAAAGGAGAATATCTATGACCGTATTAGTAGGAAAAAAAGCCCCCGAGTTCGTGGCAAAAGCCGTCGTAAACGGCGGAACCGTCGAAGACTTTTCTTTGATCAATCAGACGGGTAAGTATCTAATCTTATTCTTCTATCCGTTGGATTTTACGTTCGTCTGTCCGACGGAATTACACGCCTTTCAAGAAAAATGGGAAGAATTTAACCGAAGGAAGGCTCATGTCGTCGGTTGTTCGGTAGACAGTTGGTTTTCCCATCTTCAGTGGCTACGCATACCGAGAGCGCAGGGAGGTATTCAAGGCATCACGTATCCCTTAATTGCCGACTTAAATAAAACCATTGCTCGAGAATACGGGGTTTTGAAAGAAGACGACGGCATTGCCTATCGCGGTCTTTTTCTGATCGATAAGGAAGGAATCGTTCGACATCAGGTCGTAAATGATCTTCCTTTAGGTCGATCCGTTGATGAAGCTCTCCGCATGTTGGATGCCTTGATCTTCTTTGAAAAACACGGAGAGGTTTGTCCGGCAAATTGGACGGCCGGAAAGAAAGGAATGAAACCCGATGAACAAGGGTTAGCCGAGTATTTCAGCTAAGTTTAGAATTGGTCAAATAATCGTATAAATCGGATTCGGTAGTCATCAGAAGGCTTTTATGCAGGCGACAGATGGCTTCCGAAGCTCGGAGAATATCGGGATCGCCGACACCCGGCATCCCGATGGCTTTTACGTTGGCAAAGAGATGTTGAGTTTCCAACAGGCGTAAGCCGTGCAGATAGTCGTCCGTGCTGAACCCCTCCTCCTTTACGCGAAAGAAAATCAGGTTTCGATCGAAAAGCAGAGCCTGAACCGCCAGCTGCAGTCCGTGAGAATTTTCGGGGGGATTCCCCAAGTGGATTTGTAATTGATCTAAATTATGACAAAAGAATGCTCGGTCAAAGCCGCCTTTCTCGGCTTCACCGAATATAGCCACGGTGTATCGCAATGGAGCCCCCTTATCTTGCGAAACCGGGCAAGAGGCAACCCTTCCCGGTATTTTAAACGTTTTTTACAACAATCGATCAAAACTGTAAAATATTTTTTATTTTTCGGGTTTACCGTAGAAGGCGTCGGAGCCGGCTTCTTGTTCGATCCGTAACAGGCGATTGTATTTCGCGACCCGTTCGGAACGACAGAGCGATCCGGTTTTGATTTGTCGGCTTGACGTCGCCACGGCCAAGTCGGCAATAAAGGTATCTTCGGTTTCGCCGGAACGGTGAGAGATCACCGTTCCGTAACCGTTCATTTGTGCCAGGCGAATCGTTTCGAGCGTTTCGGTGAGCGTTCCGATTTGATTCGACTTGACCAGTATCGCATTAGCTACACCTTCATCGATCCCTCTTTGCAGGTAACGAGAGTTGGTAACGAAAAGATCATCCCCGACGATTTGTACGTTCGGCAATCGATCGGTCAGTTTTTTCCAACCCTTCCAATCATTTTGATCCAATCCGTCTTCGATCGAGTCAATCGGATATTTTTTGACCAAATTTTCCAACAGGGAGATTTGTTCATCGGAAGAGTAGGGGCCGTTGAGGTACTTCCCCGATCGTTTATCAAAGAATTCGGAAGCCGCGCAATCCAAAGCCAAAGTAAAGTCTACCCCGGTCCGATAGCCGGCTTTTTCTATCGCTTGCAGAATCCATTCGATCGCCTCTTCATGAGAAGAGACTTTCGGGGCAAAACCTCCTTCGGCTCCCACCGATGTCGAAAGACCTTTTTTATAAAGAAGTCCTTTTAACTCATGAAAGACCTCTGCCGACATCCGGAGAGCTTGCGCAAAAGAAGAGGCCCCGACAGGACGGATCAGGAATTCCTGGAAGTACAAGCCGTTATCGGCATGCACTCCTCCGTTCAGAACATTCATCATCGGAACGGGTAAAACAACTTTCCTTTCATCTCCCAAATAGCGATAAAGAGGGGTCTTGGATACTTTTGCTCCGGCTTTGGCAATGGCTAACGAGAGTCCTAAAATGGCATTGGCTCCCAGTCGGGACTTATTTTCCGTCCCGTCGCATTCGATCATCAAACGGTCCAGTTTTTCCGATTCCAAGACTGATTTGCCGATCAGCACTTCTTTGAGAGGACCGAGAATATGGGCTATGGCTTTCGTAACCCCTTGCCCGAAATATTTTTTTTTATCGCCGTCCCGCAATTCAACGGCTTCTCTCTCTCCCGTTGAGGCACCCGAAGGAACGGAGGCCGAGGCCGTAATACCTGAAGCGGTCATTACGAAAACTCGAACGGTAGGCTTGCCTCCGGAGTCTAAAATTTGCAGGGCTTGGATATCACGAATAAGAGGCATGGAGAAAAGTTCCTTTTTGGAAAAAAGGTATGCTTTTTTTCCAAAAAATAAAAGTGCCGATTTAGAAAGAGCTTTTCATTCCTTCTTCGGAAGACCATTGCCTGTCTTTTTCGTATCCAAAAGCAAGTAAGTAATCGTCCCAAAACCGATGGATATCCTTTACTTGATCCGGAGAGTAGACCTCCTTCCATCTTCCTATTTTTCTTTTATGAGGACTTACGCAAAACGTTTCCGTTTCACCCCACAGAGAAGTAGCAATTTTTTTTACCCGTTCATCGGAAATATCGGGAATGTTCAGGAAACGGGCAATATTTCGAATGCACTCTTGTTGTTGATTTATATCTCCTCCCCCTTCGGGACCGACCAGATCTTCAAACTTGATAAAAAGAACGTTGTGCAAAGATTTTCTTTGATGATAGAGCCGGATTACGGATTGATACCTTTCCAATAGTTGCGTTCCTAAAAGATCCGGTTCTCTTCGAATCAGGCCGGAGATCTGTTGGGAGGGATTGCCCGAGTATTCGTGAAGAACCTGATTTAATAGATCCGGTCGATCCGTTTTTTCATATAAATAGGGCATCCAATTATGAACGGAGAGAATAACGTCTCGAACATCTCGGACGGTGATCAGATATTTACATTTTTTCTTTGCAAACCATTCGGGATTTTGGGAGTGGATATGCCAGCCGTATTTATCTTGCTGTTCGCGATCAAGGGTCAGACCCTGAAATTGACTTTCCGATACTTCGTCAATAGCTCCCAGAAGGTATAGGCATTTTACCAGTAAGTGGGTCCCGGATTTAGGGAGCGTAAGCAAGCGAAAGTTCTCTTCGGCACATAAAGCCGACGGGCTTCCAACGATTGAGAAAAATAAAAAAATGAGCAAGAGGTTTCTTGTTATTCGCAGCATGGAGACCTTCTGTGATCGACTCCATATTGCAAAAAATCGGAGAAAAATAAAAGCGTCGAATGAAAACTATCCGTTTTTTTCCGAGAGTCGTTTTCGGGAGCGCAGCATCTTTCTCCATAGCGTTGCATCGATATGTCTCCAAAAATAAGGATGTTTCAGAATGAAAGGTAGGAAATCGATACCGAACAGGTAAAACAAATGGCTTTTTCGAAAAGCCTTTCGATGGGGTCGGAAGGGAGGATAGGAGAGCTTTTTCAGGAGATTTTTCCAAGATCTTTTTCGTTTTACAAGATCTATATTTCTTGAAAACTGCCGGTCATGATTTCTTACGGCCGTCAGGATTTCGGGAGTATGGCAAGCTCCGGCTTCAAAGGCGACGGCCGCATACAGAAAAAAATCGCAGTATTCTCCGACCGACGTTTCATAGCCGTATTTCATAAATAAATCCTTGCGAACGATGCAAGGGCTCGGTATCCAGAATTTTTTCGAACGCATGGCTCGAATCAAGGTCTCTCCTTGAAGAGGAGTGACCGTTTCGGGGCAAAAGGTACGCGTATGCGTTTGTTGAATTTCGTGAAGATCTCTATTTTTAAAAAAAGCGAATTCCGAGCAATAAATCCCATAATTCGGAAATAAGGACATCGCTTTACGATGTTTTTTCAGGAATTGCGGAAGGTAAATATCGTCAGAAGCAATGAAAGATACATATTTTCCTTGAGCCAAGGAAACGACGCGGTTGACGACGGCAAAAAGACCGAGATTTTCTTTGCCGAGAACGAGACGAAAAAAAGGGTATTTTTTCGCATAATCCCGCATGATGCTCGGACTTTCGTCGGTAGAACCGTCGTCACAGAGAAGAACTTCTTCCGGTAAGACGGTTTGTCGGACGATTGATTCCAAAGTATCGGGAAGATAGTCTGCATAGTTATAATTAACGACGATCAGACTAAGATCCATGAAAGGTCTCTTTTAGGATAGCGGCATACGTTTCCGGAGAATGAAAGGAGCGATAGCTTTCGCGCATGTTCATCAGTTTTTCTCGCGTGTCCGTTCGGCCGTGGAGAGCATATAATTTTTCGGCCGTATCGGTCGGTTGAAGAATCAATTCTTCCAAGTCGTGTTTTTTCAGTTCGTAAGCCATCCAGGTATTCGGAAAGACGACCGGTATTTTTCCGGCGGCTATCCCTTCGACGAAGATTCCGGAAGTCGACATTTCGTAATAAGGGTCGCTATAGGGAAGAAGGAGCATATCGCTTTGCCGCATCCGACAAAGGTATTCTTCTCGAGGCAAGTAGTCGGGAAGGCGGGTGATTTTCATGTTTCCTTCCGGAACGGGGGCTTTTTCATTGAGAAATAATTGAAAGCAGGAAGCGTAGGGATTCTTGCTCGTGATGAATTGTCGAATAAAAGAGAGGCCTTTCCCCTCTCGATACCCTCCGGGCCACCAACAGACGATTTTTTCCTTCTTTTCCTTTTCAAAAGTTTCATATTCCGTATGAGGAATCGGAAGTACGGTCAGGGACCGTTGAAAAAAAGGTTCCAGGTTTTGTTTCAGCCGTTCGCTGTCGGTAAATAAGTGGAGGGAAATACCTTGCGAGAGAAGTTTTTTTTGCAAGCGATCGATCGTTCGGATTTCCTCCTTCCAAAAAAAAGAGGGATAGCGATGAACTAAAGCGACGGAGAGATTTTTTTTCGGTAAGAAGTATAAAGAGCTAACAAGAAGCGAAAGGTCATAGGGAGTGAAGGATTCGAGAAAAAGAATCGTTTGATCGTTCGATTTTTTCACGAATGGATGCAGAGACAAAAAGGCTGAAAAAAAATAGGCACACCGCTGCCCGGCTCGAATGATTTTTTTCGGCCTTCGATAAGGTCTTTTCTCAACGGTTTCAAAACAATGACGTACCGTCGGGCAATGAAGAGTTTTAAGCCAATTTTCGGCAAGATCTTCAAGAATATTTTTTCGAGGAAGCAAGGAGAGAAAGTCCCACTCGTTTCGATAGGCGGCGTTTCCCAGGCACCGGACATAAGTCAGGTTATGTCCCATGGAAGTGTATAGGTGGGGATTGAAGGAGATAAGAGTTGTTTTCATTTCGTTCACTTTATAAAATCCGGAGGTTTTAAATCGATCTTTTCCTCGAAAGAAGGAGTGTTTTTTTGGAGTGTCGTATTTGCGGGAAAAAAGAGTTTGCAAAGGTCTTGGACTTGGGAGATCAACCTTGGGGAAATCATTTTTTAACGAAGGATTGTGTGGGAAAAGAAGACTTTTATCCCTTGCGATTGATTTATTGCCGGACTTGTTCGGCCGTTCAATTGGATTATACGGTGAAAAAGGAAATTATGTTTTCCGATCATACCTATCTTTCGGGGATGACAAAGACGTTGGATCGACATTTTGAAAAAATTGCCGAAGAAGTTGACGAGCGTTTTTTTTCTAAAAAAGAGAAAAAAAGCGTTTTGGATATCGGATCGAATGACGGAACCCAGCTGAAGCATTACCGGAAACGAAACTACTCCGTATTAGGAGTAGAGTCTTCGGGAACGACGGCGGCGATAGCCAATGAAAACGGAGTTCCTACGGTCCATGCTTTTTTTAATGAGGAAACGGCCGAAAAAATAGGGCAAACCTTTGACGTGATTAATGCTTCGGGAGTCTTTTTTCATCTCGAAGAGTTACATTCCGTAACCGAAGGGATTCGAAAATCCCTGAAAGAAGACGGCGTTTTCGTCGTTCAATTTATCTATTTGCAAGAAATGATGAAAAACGGTGCTTTCGATCAAATCTATCATGAGCATCTTCTGTATTATACTCTTCAAACATTGGAAACTCTTTTGCGGTTGCACGGATTGGAACTTTTCGATGCCTACGTTTCTCCCATACACGGAGGATCGGTTATTGCTTATGTCAAAAAGCAAGGAGGTCCTTATCCCGAAACGGAACGGCTCCGCCGTTTGCGTGCCGAAGAACAACGATTACAAACCAACTCCTTGAGCGCTTTGACGGAGTTTGCGGATCGAACGAAAGAGTTGAAAGAAAAAACGGTTGCCGATTTGCTTCGTTTGAAGCAATCGGGAAAAACGATTTATGCATTCGGAGCTCCCGTAAAGGGCAATACCCTTTTGAATTATTTCGGTATCGGAGCCGACCTGTTGGATTGTGCGGTAGAGAAGAATCCCTTGCGCAAGGGGTTATACACTCCGGGCAGTCATATACCCGTCGTTTTGGAAAATGAATTGGCAACCTTACCCGATGTCTATTTTGTTTTGGCCTGGAATTTTAAGGAAGAAATTTTGGCCAATTATCAAGGATCTTCCGTAGAATTTTACTTCCCCGTCGACCCTGAGAGGCATCTATGCAAGTGTTAGTGACGGGAGCTTCCGGATTCCTCGGCCGTTATTTGGTGAAGGACCTGCAAAAGAAGGGTCATGCGGTGACTGCCTTGGATTCAAAAACGGCCGATTTAACGCAAAGTGACTCTTTACGTCCCTTTGATGCCGTTAAGTATGATCTTATTTACCATTTGGCTGCCTGGACGCAGCCCGGAGATTTTTGTCTGTCGCATCACGGCGATTTATGGGTAAAGAATCAGGCGATCAATACGCACCTGCTTTCCTGGTGGTCGGAAAAACAACCGCAGGCCAAATTAATTGCGATAGGTACCAGTTGTGCCTATACTCCGGAAAGAGCGTTAAAAGAAGAATATTATCTCGAAGGAACACCTCACGAAAGCCTTTACCCTTATGCGATGGCCAAGAGAATGCTGTATATCGGCATGCGGGCTTTGCATAAGCAGTACGGGTTGTCTTATCTCTACGTGATTCCCAATACTCTGTACGGATTGGATTATCACAAAGGGAAAAAACAGATGCACTTTATTTTTGATCTGATTCCACAGCTTCTCAAGGGAAAAATTTCGGGGGAGCCGGTGTGTTTGTGGGGAGACGGGTATCAAAAAAGAGAGCTCGTTTTCGTGGAAGATTTCATAAATATTCTCTCTTATTTAACCGATCATGTAAACAATGAGATCATCAATATCGGATCCGGTCGGGAATATACGATTCGCCATTTTGCAAAATTGATTTCCGAATATGTCGGTTTTAACGATTCCGAAATCTTTTATGATGCGACAAAATTCGTCGGCGTTCGCTCCAAGTGTTTAGATATCGAGAAACTGAAAAATATTTTTCCCGACTTTTCCTTAACGGCCGTAGAAGAGGGAATTGAAAAGACGACGGACGGTTTAAAAAGAGATTTTATGGAGTTTTCGTGTCTAAAACGCTAAGTGTTATTCTTACTTCTTATAACTATGAAAGATATATTCCTCGTTGTTTGGATGCCCTTTTAGCTCAAAGTTTTCAACCCAAGGAGATTTTAATCGT
>CAYGJM010000002.1:35780-39827 GCA_964350295.1 uncultured bacterium
GCTCTTCGTTAATGAAACAAATCTGGGTATTTTTGCTTCCTTACAAAAGCTTTATTCGGAAATACGGGGTGATTATTTTTTTTGGCATGCCGTAGATGATTACGTACTTCCCGGATTTTTTGAAAAGTCCATGAATTTGTTGATTAAGCATCCCGATACGGTATTGTGCGTTTGCGATCCGATTTTTCAAAAAGAAGGACAAAAATTTGAACGAAGGTTTTTAACCGGCACTTCGAATCCTTTGATTATAAGTCCGGAAGAAAGCATATCTCTTTTCAAAGATAGATTTTGGATCCCCGGACACTGTACGATTGTCAAAACGGAAGAGATTAAAAAACTAGGTTTTTTTAAGGAAGCATTTGGGCCTCGTTGCGATTGGGTTCTTTATCACTCACTAGCCCTCAGACATAAAATCGGTTATATTCCGGAAGGCTTATCGGTCATGTCGGTACATTCCGGCCAATACTCCCGAAAAAAACGGTCTTTTGAGCAAATAAAAAAATTATGGGAGAGCATTTTTCAATATTTGCTTCTAAAAGAAAATAAAGATTTAAAACGAAGTTTTAAAAAGGGTCTGTTATTTCTCAATCTCTTGGGAGGAAAAGAAAGAGATCAAACCATCAAACAATTCAGAAGATTTTTATACATGAATCCTCGTTTTTTTTCTTTGTGCTCTCTTGAGTTATTACAAGCCATGCGGAAAATTCAAAAAAAAATTAGAAAAAGGAAAAGGCAGGAGATCACGGCTTTTTTCCCGAGAAGAATTGCAGCCTCTTTAAAAAGAAGACGGAAAAGAGCGGAAGTAAAAGTATCGGTTCCTTTGAGTAAAATTCGTTTTCAAAGGTTATTGCGCATCATTAAAAAGCATAAGCTCACTCCTAAAAAAAGAGACTTTTTGGATTTTATCAAAAGTACTCTGGCAGGTTATTACATTTCTCCGGGAGATACCGTGTTTGATATAGGAGCTCATTTGGGACTTTATACGGCCTTTTATTCTTCCTTGACGGGTAAGAAAGGACGGGTATATGCTTATGAGGCTCATCCGAAAATTTTTGAAGGTTTGCAGGAAAAGCTAAAAAAAATAAAACAGGCAACGCCTTGTTGTTTTGCTGCCTCCGATGAATCCGAAAAAAAAATTCCGATGAAAATTTATCCGGAAGCCATTCATAAGCAATGCTCGACGGTAGAACCTTGTTTAATGAATGAAAAGAGAATGCCGGGTGAAACCGATATAGTATGTGTTCCCTGCCGAAAGTTAGATGATCATGTAGACGAGGTATCTTTCGGTAAATGCTCTTTGATTAAAATAGATGTTGAAGGGCATGAGGAGGCCGTTATTCGGGGAGCCGGAGAACTGTTAAAAAGAGATCGACCCGTTGTTATTTTTGAATACGGGATGATTCCCGGTGAGTGGGAACCACATACGATAGAGCTTTTTCAAGAGAAAGATTATCTTGTATATGACGGAAAAACCCTGCTACGAGTTGTACCGGGACATTCGGATACGTTAACGGATTTAATAGCCATTCCTCGAGAAGGGCAAGAAGAGTTTGAAGCATTGATATCACTACTTCGTTAAGTATTCCTGCATTTCTCTCTTGCAAGTGAAGCAGACTTTTGTTTTTGTCGTTTTTTTTCCTTGTACCGAGGAGAAAGGCGTTTTAATAAGCGAGACGTTAAAAAACGGAGTTTTTTAAACGGACAGGTACTCATTTTTTCTCCTTTTAAATATTGCGAAAGGTATCGGCTTTTAAGAAATGATAAACGGCCGTTAATTCTCGAATGCCGTCTTCCAGACCGAATTTCGGTTTCCAACCCAATGATTCTATTTTATCATTACAAACGAGGTAATCCCTCTTATCGGGGTCCTCTCCGATGGGAGCACAATGGAAATAAAAATCGGGAATCTGTTTTTGAATCAATTGACAGAGTTCTTTTTTCGTCAGATTGGCCGAAGAAAGCCCCACGTTATAGGCCTGTCCCTTCATTCGATCATAGTGACGAATGCCGAAAAGAAAAGCTTCGGCCACGTCTTGAATATGGATGTAATTTCTTCGAAAGTGTTCTTCGAATAAGACCAGATAGCGATCGTGATAGGCTCGGTAGACGAAGTCATTGACTAAAAGATCAATTCTCATGCGATTAGAAACGCCGAAAACGGTAGCCAATCGAAAGGAGATTCCTTGCGAAGACTCTAGAATGAGTTTTTCGATTTTTACCTTTAGCATGCCGTAGAGAGAAATCGGTTGCAGGGGAGAGTCTTCCGTACAAAAGGCATTTTTTTCTCCGATTCCGTAACCGCTGTTGGTTGTCGGGAATAAAATTTTTTGTTCCGGCCGTTTATGGGCCAACATGAATTGCACCGAATCGAAATTGACCATTTGCGTCAATCCGGGGTTGGCTTTGCAGGCCGGAGCTCCCACGATAGCGGCCAGCGGAATGAGAATATCAGCCTCTTTAATAAGCTTTTTCATCAGATCATAGTTACAGATATCTCCTTTGGTAAAGGAGAAATTCGGATCGGAAAAGCAAGAAATCAAAGAAGTCTGTTTATAAATCAAGCTGTCGATGACATGGACGCGATAGCCTTCCTGCAATAATCTCGGGACCAATACGGAACCGATGTATCCGGCTCCTCCCGTTACTAACACTGTTTTCTTCATATTCATTCCGTGTAAATCAGAGAGCTCCCTCGATCTTCAAAGGCGAACTCCACTTCCGTTAATTCTTGTAAGGCTTTTCGAACCCTTTTGTGGTTCTCCTCGGGAACCAACAAAAGAAGAAACCCCCCGTGTCCGGCCCCGCAGAGTTTTCCCCCTAAGGCTCCGTTTTGCAAGGCCTTCTCATACATCCGATCGATCTCCGGGCCGGAAACTTTCGAAGAGAGATTTTTTTTCAGTTCCCATCCCTCTTGAAGCAATTCTCCCCATTTTACGACCATTTTTTCAAGGGGATCGTTCCGTAGACTTTCTTCGGCTTCGAAAACCATTTCATACATTCTTCCCAAGAGCTTATCATTTTGTCTCGTTTGTGTCTTTTGAATTTGTTCTTCCAAAATATCTTCGGCAAAACGACGGATCCCCGTATAGAAAAGAAGAAGTCGATTTTGTAAAAAAAGCTTTCTTTCTTCGGGAAGAATGACGGGTTTTACGATGACTTCATCTTCGACGAATCGAATCAGATTCAATCCTCCGTAACAAGCATGTACCTGATCTTGAGAGCCGACTTTTTCTTTCAAAACCTTTTGTTCTAAATAAAGAGCCTCCCGTAACAGACTTTCTTTATCGGGTTCTTTTTTTTGCAAAAAGAAAAGGGCTTTGAGGAGTCCTACCGTAAAGGCCGAGGAAGAGCCTAAACCCGTCTTAGCCGGAAGATCGGCTGCGATATGGATATCTAACCCATTTTGAATGTTAAAACGTCGTAGGCAGGCTTTAATGCAAGGATGCCGGATTTCATCAATGTGTTGCACGTATTCCGATTTCGAATAATTGATTTTAATCTTGTAGTCGAAAAACCGGCTCAGAGAATTTAAGGAGAGATAGATGTATTTGTTAATGGTCGTTCCCAAAACGGCTCCCGGATATTCCCGGTAATAAGCGGGATAGTCGGTTCCTCCTCCGAAAAAACTGATGCGTACGGGAGTTTTGGTGATGATCATATCGTTTCCTAAAAGTCACAAGCCATTTTTGAGGTTTCTTTTTTTTAAAACAAGACGGTATTGTCGGATAAGATATTTTTTATTCGTTGCATAAAGGATATGAGCTCTCTTTCCAAAACTCTTGTCATCGGCAGTGACGGTTATATCGGCAGACATCTGCTTCGTTTTTATCAAAAAAGTGATCCTTCTCTTTTAGGAACGACTCGTCGCATAAAAAATGATTTTTTCTTTGATTTGGCTAATCCGGATCTTTCTTTTTTGAAAAACAAGAATTATGAGCATGCCGTTATTTGTGCGGCCGTTCCCAATATTGTTCTTTGTGAAAAAAATCCCGATGAGACAAGAAGGGTGAACGTAACCAATACCGTTTTTTTAGTCGAAGAACTTTT
>CAYGJM010000003.1:0-4281 GCA_964350295.1 uncultured bacterium
CTGGTATGGGCCGTTGTATGTATGACCGGGCCGAGCTTGATGATGGGACTATTGCCCACTTTTTCGTCCGTTGGTTTTTGGGCTCCGTCTCTTCTCTGTCTTACGAGGCTTTTACAGTCCTTTCCGGCCGGCGGGGAGTTGCCGGGGGCCTTCTGTTATCTCTATGAAAGTGCCCATCCGGGGAATCAAAAATATTTAACGAGTTGGAGTTTTGTCGGAAATCAATTCGGAATCATTCTTGCCATTGCCGAATGTTTTCTTTCGGAAAGATTTCTTCCCGAAACGATCTTGTATGCTTGGGGATGGCGTCTTTCTTTTCTTTTCGGTGCCTTTATCGGATTATTCGGGTTTTATTTGCGAGCTCGTTTGCGAGAAACGCTTACTTGGCAATCTTTGGAGCGGCGTCACCGTTTGGTTCGCTCTCCTTTTTCGGAGATGCTTTCCTCTTATAAGGGAAGCATTCTGAAAGGAACGGTCTATGCCGTCGTTAACCCCGTTTCTTTCGGTTTTTTAATTTCTTTTCTTCCTCTTTATTTGAGAAAGTCCATGGGGTACTCCCATAGTCTTCTGATTACCGTTTCTTTGTTGCTTTTACTAACGATCCCTTTAGTTTTTATCGGGAAATTAAGTGATCGCTATAACTATAAAAACATTATTATTGCTTGTTCTTCGGTTACCGTTCTTCTTCTTTTTCCCTTATTTTTTGCCAAAAATCTCTCTATCGTCCTTACGGCCGTTTTTTTCTTGGCCCTCAGTCTTTCGGGCCTTTATGCACTCTTTCCTTTTATTTTGACCGATTTGTTTCCGGGACGAATCCGCTTCACCGGCGTGGGCTTTACTTTTAATATCACTTCTTGTTTTGAAGGGGCCGTTATTCCTTTAGCTTTTTCTCTTTTGAATTTTTCCGATCACCGAATCATTTATTTTTGGATTTTTTTAATAGCGGCCTTGATTTCCTGGATTTCTTATTTCACTCTACCGGATCCTGCATGAAGTATTCTAAATTTTTCCGGACCGTTTTTTTTCGCAATAAACTTCTTTTCTGGAGCGTCATTGTTTTACTTTGTTTATTCACTTTCGCTTTTTTTATCTTGCTCTGTTTGAAACAACCCATTGATCCGGAAAATCCGGCAAGATTACCTCCGGCAGCTTATTTTACGGCCGTTCTTTTTTCCGGGATTTTTTTTCTTCTCGTTCGAAAAACAAGAGCGAACAAAAAATAAGATCAGTAGTTATAGGCCGGTTGCAGGTAGTTAACGGTTAAATCGACATAGTAATTATAAACGGCCGGCCAGCTGAGGTTATCCGCCGCTTCCCACATATTTGCCAACACGTTGAGAGCTGCGCTATTGATCAGGGTAACCGTTTGGTAGGTTTGTCCGCCGACGGTAAGTCCCGGAGGGATCGTTGGTGCCGTCGCGCTTCCCGTAGCGATTTGATTGATGGCTAAAAGAGCTAAACGGAGATTATTAATATCATTTTGCACCGTTTGCTTATCGACTCCCGCACCGGGAGGCGGAAGGCCGACGAAAGGATAAGGAATTTGGCTAACGGGAAAAAGGTCCTGAAATAATTGAACCTGCAAGGAAGCAATCGTGTCCTTTAAGGAGTTGTAATAGTTGGATGGGGCATCATTGACCGAGGGGGTGGATAGGGGGGGCAGAAACGGATTTGCATTGTTACCCGCAACTCGACCGGGATTGATGCGAGGATTCGGCAGCATACTTACTCTCCATTGTTTTCAAGTATGGTAATCATATCTTTAATAAAATACAATTTTTTCTTTACAAAAGTGTTCCGGGTGCTCTATCGATAAAAAGAGGCGTTAATCATTAGATGAGACAAGGTTACATTTTATAGCATTCTCGGAATCGGCCGGAAATTAACCGCCCCTCTTGTTAGGTGTGTATTTTATTGACAATTAGTTGTTTAATGTTTTTATGGGGTTGATTTTTTAGTTTTTAAAAATAATGTGTTTAATTTAAATATTGATTTAATTTTAAATTAAATATAAAATAAATTTTAGATTTATTAATAAATTAAAAGTTATTTTTTAACGGATATTTTACTACCCTAAGGGAGAATGCGAATTCATGAGTACGATTATACCCGCTACGCAAGAGGATCGATTAGGAGCCTACTCGGAAGAACGAGCGGCTCCCGTCAAGAGGAAGGCTTTGATGGAAGAGGAATCTCCGCAATATACGCATAGTTATTCTTCCGGTTGGGTCCTAAAGCTGAAAGAACCGGACAAGTACCGAAACCTTAATCAGCAAAGCGTCTATCCTGAGGAAATGAGTGAGCTTTTAGAGAGATTGCTTAAAGAGAAACGAATCAGAAATGATAGTTCTTTGTATTTTTTAAAAGATAAGAGTATGGCTATTCATTTGGCTTATGCGGCTCTTAAAATCCAACCTGTTCACACCGGTGGTTTATATACCCCGGATTGTGTAGTTGTTTTCTCAAAAATTACGGGGCTTTTTCCGGAACAAATTATAAACGAAAGTATGATTCCTCCCGCACCTTTCGAAAATTTCGTTAAAATCGATAGCGTCAAAAGAAAAACGGGTTGTGTAAGCCCCTTATGGTTTAAAATGATTAATCCCGGAGAGGAGAACGATGATAAAGGGAAGGTTATCGAATCGATTTATTCTAAAAAGCCTAAAAGGATACCTGCGTCGGATGAAAAAAAAACGGAACATATACCTTCGGAATATAGCATGGGTTACACTACTCGCTGGGTTTCGGAGCAGGGTCTTCAAGAGAAAGAATTACGGGAGGAAATGATCGGTAAATATGGGAAATATCCCTCTGAAATGAAACAAGACTTAGTGCAATTGCATCGTCAAGGAATAATTACCGGTAAAGAACTTTTATATTTTCTAAGAGATGATGACAGTACGATTTATTTGTCTTATATCCATCTCGGTATAAACCCCGAAGACAATTCTCGCTTTCATGTTATTGTTTATTCAAAAATGGATGGACTTATTTCGGGACGGAAAATAGCGGAGCGTTATGTTCCTTCCAAAGATCCTTCTAATCCTTTTATTAAAATAAAGTTAATGGATGGACGGCCGTCTATCTATTTTGAAATCATTCCCGATTTTCCGGAAAAGAGGGTGAATCTCCAAATGCCCCCGGTTGTTCCTCCTCGACCTTTGGAAAGAATGCCTCGAATACCGCCGGTTACGGATTCTCTACGACCTGATAAGGAAAGGTCGACTCAAGAGCCTTTTGATATAGCTTCATTAGAAGCTTTGGTTTCTGCAAATGATGCAGAATTGCGGGCTTTATTTAATGGCGATGATAGAGCATTTGATGCAGAATTTGATAAAGAATTAGGGGATTTTTTTCCTGACTTCAAAGAGTAAGATAAACGGAAAATAGCGGATAAAGGCCGATTTTTGACGTGCCTCTTTAATTTTCGGATTTTTATGGATACGGATTGTAGGAGACGGGATCTTTCTTAGTTCGCCCGGATAAGTCTTAGCATATCCTCTTATCTTTCCTCTTATTGTCCTTTGGCTAGGCCGTCAGAATTTCGTACCCGTCGTTCGTGATCAGCAGAGTATGCTCCCATTGGGCACTCGGTCTTCCGTCAACGGTTCTTGCCGTCCAGCCGTCTCCTTTATCGATGAAAGCCCCGGGAAGGCCTGCGTTAATCATCGGTTCGATCGTGAAGGTCATCCCTTCCGCCAGCGGAATCGAAAGATCATTTTGATAATGGAGGACCTGAGGGGCTTCGTGAAAACCGACTCCGACGCCGTGTCCGACGAACTGCGTAACGACCGAACACCCTTCGGCTCGAGCGTGTTCTTCGATGACGTTACCGATTTTTGAAAGAAGAACGCCGGGTTTTAACACGGAAATGGCCTTGAGGAGGCAATCTCGCGAAACTTCAACGACGTGGCGTTTTTCTTCGGTAGTTTTACCGATGGTGACCATGGCACTGCAGTCGCCGTAGTAACCGTCCAGGATAACGGCCACATCAATGTTAGCAATATCCCCTTCAATAAAGGGCCGTTCATCTGCAATGCCGTGACAGATGACTTCATTCGGAGAAATGCAAATACTTCGCGGGTAGGGAGGTGATCCGTAGCGGAGGGCGGCGGGAATGGCTTGTGCCTCGACAATGAGACGATGCGCGTAGTCATTTAACTCTAAGGAGGTGATTCCCTTTTTCGCTTTTTTAACGGTTTTGTCCAATACGCTCTTTGCCAAACGGCAGGCCTTGCGAATGCCTTCGATTTGTTCCGGCGTTTTGAGAAGTATGCCGTA
>CAYGJM010000003.1:4291-6935 GCA_964350295.1 uncultured bacterium
AATCCTTACGTATATCCACAAGAGGAAGTTCCGGAAAGTGGCATTTTTTCCATTTTTTTCCGCTCTTGCACCAACAGGGATCATTTCTTCCGACCATAAAATATTACCTTTTTCGGAATAGGATACCGATTGTTCAATTAATTTTCAAAAATGTTGTCAGCCCTTCTAAAAGCATATTGATGGCAATGAAGGTGAGGATAAGTCCCATCAATCGGGTGCAGGCCGTCATAATCTTTTCTTTCAGGACTTTAGCCAATAAGGGAGTTAAAATTAAGATGATAAAAGAGGCTAGCCAAGAGACCGCAATGGCTCCCAATAAAAAAACGTACGGATATTGAGGGCTATAGGCCATAATAACCGCTAAAATCGAGGGCCCTGCGATAAGAGGAACGGACAGGGGAACGATAAAGGGTTCTTCTTGAGAAAGGTCTTTTTCCCCGCTTGTTTTCAGAGAGGGGAAAATCATGCCGAGAGCAATTAAAAATAAAATGATTCCTCCGGAGATCCGAACGGCCGGAATCGAAATCGAGAGATGTTTCAAAACCCATTCTCCGGCAAATTGGAACAGGATTAATAAGGCCAGTGAAAAGAGCAACTCTCGGAGCAGAATTTCATATTGCTTTTTAGGTTCATAACGACGTAATATGCTTGCAAAGACGGGCAGGTTGCCTAAGGGATCCAGAATCAGGAAAAGAGCAAAAGAAAGAGAAAAAAAAGTCATGGCAGCCGGATTTTGTTTTTTTTTCGACGTATAGCTTTTTTCGGCATTTATTTTCGATAGTGATTTAAATATTATGTTTATTAATCGGCAAGAAGCCGGAAAGCGTCTTTCGAGAGGCGAGATCATAGCGGTAGCCACCGAGACCGTTTTCGGTTTAGCGGCCGATATGCACTCGGAGTCGGCGATTTTAAATCTCTATAATTTGAAGGGAAGAGATTTAAAAAAGCCCTTCGTCGTGCAGCCGACCTCTCTTGTCGAGCTTTTTTCTTATCTGGCTTATATTCCCCACGATCTTCAAAAGCTAACGGATCGTTATTTTCCCGGACCTCTGACTTTGGTTTTGCCGATCAATCCCAAAAAGATTTCGCCGATGATTACGGGAAATTCTCCCGTATGCGGTTTTCGTCTTACCGAATATTCGGAAACCAAAAAATTAATCGAGGAGTTTGGTCCGTTGGTTATTACCTCGGCCAATCGTTCGGGAGGAGGACCATTGGACTCCCCGGAAGCCATTGAACAAATCTTCGGAAGGGATTTTCCCGTTTTTCGGGGGGAGGAGGAACCGGAAGGAATCGTTTCTACGGTAGTAGCCTATGTAGATGCTTCCTGGGTTTTATTGAGGCCGGGAAAAGTTTCCTGCCGAGAATTAGCGGGCGCATTGGGTTATCTGCCCCCCGCCGTTTCTTTCGTTGATTTTAAGAAGGGAACTTATCGAATTCGACCGCAGCTTCTTTTAATGGATGGTCCTTATGACGGTTTCGTAAAGACGGTTCTCGGTTTTTCCGATCGAAACTATCCTTTTGCGGAAACCGTTTTTGAAATGGGGACCTTAAAGGAAGGGGTTCGTGAGGATGAAAAAAAATTAATGGCAGCTCTGCAGGATATCGATCGAGAGGAAATACCTTACGTCTGGGTCGATATGAATTTTCCGAAGGAGGGGAATTTAAAAAGACTGGCTCTTTTATTGGAACGAGCTTCCCGCGCCGGAAGTTAAAGTTTTTTTGACTCCTGCAAGAGATACTTTTTTATTTTTTTTATCGTCCTGAGAGTTGATCCCTCGACTTCGGAAAAGAAAAGAAAGTCATTGTTTTTAGCGAAGGCACTTTTCGTCCAGTTCGCCGAACCGACAATCAGCATTCGATCGTCGATGAGAGCAAATTTATGATGCATCAATTGCCGACCCAAATTTTTGCGAATATCCCCGTTTTCCAGAGAAAGCAGGGCTTTTCGAGAAGCTCCTCTTGCAGTCGTTGCATCTGCAATTACGGTGACATGGACTCCTCTTGCAGCAGCTTCGGAAAGGGCTCGGCAGATTTCCGGGTGGGTAAAGGTGAACATGGCCACGAAAAGGTCGTTTCGGGCTCCTTCAATTAACGAAAGTAACTTTTTTAAGGGCTCTTCCGGATTCGGAAGGGGCCAATATTCAAAAAATGGATCTTCATCGTGCCGGTAGGGGGCTGTTTGATGGGCATCCATCTCGTTTTCCAGGTAGGAAGCAAAAGAAGGGGAATCTATTTTTAAGACCATGTTATTATGCATGCGAAGGGAGGTCGTGGTCAGGTTGGCTGAACCCAAGAGGCAGATACGACGGTCGATAACAAAAATTTTTTGATGCATTAAGCCTTTTTGCTTTCCGGAGAGAAGGGTGACTTTCGGGGAAAGCCTTCCTTTTAAAAAGGGACGATTGGATTTATCCGTTCGGATCCGGACTTGCACTCCCTCTTCGGCTTTTTGATTCAATAGGGAAATAGTCCTTTCATCGGTAAGAGCATAAACATGGATGTACAGAGACTCTTTTGCGGAGCGAAAGGAAGAGAGAATATTTTTTTTGATATCGGAGCGACATTCGTTACAATAAACGGAAAAAGGAGGGGTTTGGACTTCTGATTTGTGTTGTCGGAATGAGAAAAGAGGAGTGCACAA
>CAYGJM010000003.1:6945-8910 GCA_964350295.1 uncultured bacterium
CCCTATCAATAAGATCGTCCTAAGACGAACAATCAGATCTTTTGTCCCTCGGCGCGCAATTGACGGACAATCGTCGAAAGTCCTTTTTTATCAATGGTTCGAATCGCTCGAGCCGATAGTTTCAAGGTGATGAAGCGATTTTCTTCCGGAAAAAAGAACCTTTTTTTCATCAGATTCGGGAGGAAACGTCTGGAAGTAATACCCGTTTTATTGAGTCCGATCCCTTTTTTCTTTTTGGCAATACCGCGATAAACGACGCTGTTTCCCCGTACGGGACGTCTTCCGGTTACTTGACATACTTTAGCCATGGTGAGCCTCCGATTTATTTTGCGACGGATAATAACATTCCGTTTCTTATTGCACAAGAAAAATGAAATATGCAAACTTCAAAAATATGGGGGAAGGAGTGTTTTTAAGTTGTTAAAAACAAGTTTTTTATGGAAGAATTGACTGTTGATTTGGTAATTTTCGGAACGGGTCCTGCCGGACAAAAAGCGGCCATTCAAGCCGCAAAGTTAAAAAAAACGGTTGTCGTGATCGAAAAAGAGGGGCAGATAGGGGGGGCTTGTTTGCATTCGGGAACCATCCCTTCCAAAACATTACGGGCGGCCATCTTGGATTTTACCGATTTTTATCAAAGAAGCTTTTACGGGAAAGATGAAAAGATAGGGGATATTTCTCCGAACGATTTGTCTTATCGATTAAAAAAGGTAATTGCTAGCCAGGAAGAAGTGATTACAAGGCAATTTGAAAAAAATAAGATACGAGTGATATTCGGTTGCGGGGAATTTGAAGCGGCCGATACGATCATCGTAAGAAATTCTTCCCGAGAATCCTTATGCCGGATTCGAACGGCCGGTTGCATCATTGCCAGCGGTTCTCGCCCCAGAAATCCGGAACACATTCCTTTTGACGGAAAGTATATCGTTGATTCGACCACTCTTCTTTCCATGGATACGGTTCCTCGGCGGATGATCGTATTGGGCGGGGGGGTCATCGGTTCGGAATATGCCAGTTTTTTCGCGGCTTTGGGCACCGAAGTCATCGTTTTGGATAAAAAAGATCATATTTTACCCCGACTGGATAGAGAGATAGGCTTGCACTTGCAAAATGGATTGGCTCATTTGGGATTGAAATTTATGGGTAATCGCCGGGTCGAAAAGATGGAAATCACCCCGGAAAAAAAAGTGCTCATCCATACGAATCACTCCGAAATCCTGGAAACGGACGTTTTATTGTATGCCTTGGGAAGAGAATCCGACGTAAGGGGATTGGGCATTGAAAAAGCCGGGCTTTCTCTCGGAGCAAATGGGTACCTGTCCGCAGATCCTTTTTTTCAAACGAATGTTCCGGGTATTTATGCGGTCGGAGACGTCATCGGGGGGCCTTCGCTGGCTTCGACGGCCATGGAACAAGGGAGATTGGCGGCCTTACACTTTTGCGGAGAAACCGGGCATGAATTTCCCCGCGTATTTCCCGTCGGTATTTACACGATTCCGGAGATTTCGGGGTGCGGATATACCGAAGAAGAAGTCAAAAAAATGGGATTTAAGTACGAGGTCGGGAGGGGGTATGCTTATGAAATAGCAGCCGGGCATATTTACGGCTCTACCGATATGGGAGTATTTAAAATCATCTTTCATGCCGATACGTTAGAAATTCTGGGTATTCATATTGTCGGAAGAGGGGCAACGGAAGTGATTCATATCGGTCAGGTAGCGATGGCCTTTCACGCAAAGATCGATTTCTTTATCGATCAAATCTTTAATTATCCGACCTATGCGGAAGGATATCGCATCGCTGCCCTGAACGGATACAATAAAATTAGACGAAGGAAAAAAGCTTAGAGGTTTACGGCATCGACTTCATCGGATACGTTCTCAAAAGTAATTCGGTCTTCTCGTAAATCGATAAGAACCGATGAGTTTTCTCGGATCTGCGAAGACAAAATTGCCCCGGAAAGGG
>CAYGJM010000003.1:8920-12009 GCA_964350295.1 uncultured bacterium
CCCCGAAATCCCGATCATAGCCCTTTTCGCCCAGATAGGCCAAAACATTGTCCTTCCATTTCAATCGAATGTTTTTATCCTTTAATCTTTTTTCGACACGTTCCAATTGAACCTTTACGATATTTTCCATGTCTTCTCTTTTTAACGGAGAAAAGGGGAGTATTTCATCCAAGCGGTTAATGAATTCGGGTCGGAAATGAGTCTTGATAATCGGGTCAATTTCTTTTAGGAGTTCCGGTCCGGAAAGGTTCGGATTTTCCTGCATGGCCGTCAGAAGACGATCCGATCCTAAATTCGAAGTCATGATGAACAAGGCATTTTTACAGTTAATGACCCGCCCTTTCCCGTCGGTAATTCGACCGTCATCGAAGATTTGCAGTAAAATATTGAAAACGTCCGGATGAGCTTTTTCGATCTCGTCGAAAAGAACCACCGCATAAGGTTTCCGGCGCAAGGCTTCGGTGAGTTGTCCCCCTTCTTCATAACCGACATATCCGGGAGGGGATCCGATGAGCCGGGAGACGCTGTGTTTTTCCATATACTCGGACATGTCCAAACGAATCATCGCCTCTTCATAGTCAAATAAAAACTCGGCAAGGGCTTTTGCCAGCTCCGTTTTTCCCACTCCCGTCGGCCCCATGAATAAGAAGGCACCGACGGGGCGGTTGGGATCTTGCAGGCCGGCCCGCGAACAGCGGATCGCTTCACTGACTGCTCGGATGGCCATCGATTGACCGATGACCCTCTTGGAAAGATCTTTTTCCAGATGAAGGATTTTGTCCGCTTCGCTTTCGATCATTTTTTGAACGGGGATGCCGGTCCATTTGGCTACGATTTGAGCAATAAGATGTTCGTCGACCTCTTCCCGCAACAATCGATTGGCTCCCGAACTCAATCGTTCGGAAAGCTCGCCTACTTCCTTTTCCATGGCCGGAATGGCACTATATCGCAGCTCGGCAACTTTGTTATAGTCGGAAAGTCTTTCTGCTTCTTTTTCTCGGAACTTCAGTTCTTCCAATCGATTTTTTTTATCTTTCAACCCTTCGATTAATTTTTTTTCTTGATCCCACTGTCCTTCCAGGTTTCTTAATTCTTCTTTCGTTTCTTCGATTTCCTTGCGAATTTTTTCCGTTTCCGGATTCGTTTCGGAAAGGTCGCGTTTTAATCCTTCCTGTTTCACGATCAGCGAAGAGAGTCTTCGTTTTAACCGGTCGATCGATAAGGGGCAGGTACCGATTTGCATGCGAATCATGGAAGCACCCTCATCGATCAGGTCAATGGCCTTATCGGGAAGGAAACGATCGGTGATATATCTTTGCGATAACCGGACGGCGGCATGTAAGGCCCCTTCGGTAATGCGAACGCCGTGAAAGATTTCATAGCGCTCGCGCAGGCCTCTCAGAATGGCGACGGCGTCATCTTCGGAGGGTTCCTTAACCATTACCGGTTGAAATCGGCGTTCCAAGGCCGGATCTTTTTCGATATATTTTCGGTATTCGTTGAGTGTAGTGGCGCCGATGCAGTGAAGGGTGCCGCGGGCCAATGCCGGTTTGAGAAGGTTAGCGGCATCCATGGCCCCTTCCGAAGCCCCGGCTCCGACGAGCCTATGAACTTCATCGATGAAGAGAATAATCCCTCCTTCGCCTTTTTCGACGTCTTGCAAGATTCCTTTCAAGCTCTCCTCGCACTCACCCCAGTATTTGGTTCCGGCAACCAAACTTCCCATATCCAAGGCCAATAACTGTCGATCTTTCAGAGAATCCGGAACGTCTTTTTGAATGATTCTTAAGGCCATCCCTTCGGCAATAGCCGTTTTCCCCACGCCGGGTTCGCCGATTAACATCGGATTGTTTTTCGTTCTTCTCGAGAGGACCTGGATCGTTCGACGAATTTCTTCGTCTCTTCCGATGACCGGATCGAGTTTTCCTTCTTTCGCCAGGGCAGTGAGATTTTTACAAAACTTTTCCAGTCCTTTCAGAGAAGACTCGCTTGTCGGAGAGTCCATATGTCTTCCTCCTCGGATTTTTTGAACGGTTTCGATAACGGCGGGAAGAGTGAGTTTTTTTGCTTTTACGAAGGAAGTCAAAGGTTCCAGATCGTTTTCCAGATAAGCGATTAAAAAATGGTCGGCACTTAAGAAGGAGTCTCCCCATTTTTTTGCGGCTTCACCGGCCGTTTGAATGAGTTTTTGGAGCATGTTCCCGGGGGTCGGTCGGTAGGATGAATCGGCTATCGTGGGAAGTTTTTTTAATTCAACGAGAAGGGCATTCGTAAGCATGGGTATATCGATTTGAAGCTCTTTCAACAGAGTGACGAAGTAGGATGATTCGTCTTCGAGAAAAGCTTGTAAAAGATGTTTGTCGTTAAATTCCGGATGGCGTTCCGATGTGGCTTTTTGCATCGAAATTTCCAGAGCTTTTGCTACGGATTCGGTAAATTGAGGATTCATGTTTTTCCCGAGGTTTATATTGATAACTCGGATTTATTTAACCGGGAAAAGGATTTACCGTTCAATTTGAAAATCGTTTTTTTACGGAGAGGTTGTCGAGGGGCGTCGATTGATTTTTTTGTTTTCGGCGGTAGCGGAAACGCGATAGGCAACAACCGAACGGGCAGTCGTTCCGTTAAAAAGTCGGTAGGGTTGACCGGTAGCTTCCTTTTGATGAAAAACAAAAACCGTTTGCCCCGAAGACCATCCTTGCGCCATGTAGCGAGCCGAAGGTTCGATCTGCCAAACGGACCCGTCGGATAGGGTTACGAATTGTCCCCCGCTTGTTATCGAAGTGATGGAATAAGAAGTTTTCATCGTGTCGGTTACTTCCGAAGAGGCCGGTTTCCCGTTAACCGAAGGGGTTGAGTTTTGATTGGTTAAACAGAAGGGGAAAAGAGTATCCTGTCCTTTCGTGACACTGATAATGTCTCCCGCCTTCCAATAATAGGTATAGATCCAGGCATTCGGATTGATATTCCAGACCTCCTTATTTTCCAATTGAACATAGTGACCGTCTTCGATCACGGCCGCAACGGCATGGGGATTGACGGCCGGGGCGGTAGAAGGGGAGGCCGAGCTTCCATTTAATTGATTCCCG
>CAYGJM010000003.1:12019-27906 GCA_964350295.1 uncultured bacterium
TTGAGAAGAATTCAGTTTATAAAGGCCCATGGCTTTTTGCTGTTCCGGAGAGAGGACCGTTTTGAGATCCGGAGGGGGAAGGGCCGACAAAAAAGAAAAAATGAATAAAAGAAAAAACGGATATTTCATAAGACGAATGCGTAGGTTCTTCAAAAAACGAACATATCCCTTCAAGAGATAATCATGCAAACAATTCCTTTGGTTTTTCTTTTTCTCGGCGGCATGGCGGGGCTTTACTGGGGAGCCGAGTTATTAGTGATAGCTTCCTCTCGGATAGCTTTGGCTTCGGGACTAACTCCTTTGGTCGTCGGTCTTACGGTGGTAGCTTTCATGACGTCAACTCCGGAGTTGGCCGGGAGTTTGGCTGCCTTATGGAACGAAAACTCCGAAAGTATGGCTTTGGGCAATATTATCGGTTCCAACATTGCGAATATCGGTTTGATTCTTTCCGTCATCTTGATGATTCATCCCCTGGAAATCCAAAAACGAATTCGCTCTTTTGAAGTGCCCTTTATTTTTTTTTCGACGCTTCTCGTTTTCGGAGCGATGTTTTTCGGTTCCTTTCATCGTTTTTTCGGAGTGTTGTTGCTTGGCTTAAATTTTGCGTATGTATACGGACATCTGAAGAAGAAGGGCTCTTTTTTATCCGATCGAAAAAAACGGGAAAATTTCGGACCGGCAAAGGGGTGGTATTATGCTTTTCTTTTGGTGACGGGCGTTGTTTTTTTAAGTTTCGGTGCTGCTTGGTTGGTTCGGGGAGCCGTCGTGACGGCCCGTATGTTCGGAATCTCCGAAAGGGTCATCGGATTGACCGTCGTAGCTTTGGGTACTTCTCTTCCGGAACTGGCCGCCTCCTTTCTGGCCGTTTTTCGGAGATTGCCCGACGTGGCTTTGGGAAATATCATCGGAAGCAACGTGTTTAATCTGCTTTTTATCCTGGGAGTCGTTATTTTGATACGTCCTCTTTCCTTTGCTCCCGTATTTCTTTCGAGAGACATGCCGGTATTGCTTGCCTTTACGACCGTTCTGGGGTTACTTTGTCGGCAAAAAGTGATGGGGAGAGGCTCGGGTCTTCTTCTTTTTATAGGGTATGTCGTCTATCTTTTTTTTCTCTTTTAAAAGTTCCATTGCACCCCGAGATAGGGAGCGAAAGAATAGACTTTTCGTATGTGAATCGGTTGAAAAGGACCGGTTTTTCCCGGCTGATCCGACAAAAGACCGATATTTCCCGATTTTCCCCAATCGTTATATTTACAACCCAAACGAATGCTCATTCCCGAATCGGAAGGGCCCGGTGAAAACCGAATCCCGGCATCTGCCCCCCAGACGACGTTTGCGGCAATTTTTTGTCGCAAGGAAAGATAGACGGGGGAAAATGTCCCGGAAACGATGGCCGTTTCATAGAGGGATACATTGGTCCAGCTCTGCCATCCGGCCCCGATCCCGGCTCCCAGATAAGGACTAATCCTTCCTCGAAAAAGGGAAACCGGAGGAGATAAGAAAGCCTTTAGCATAATCGCGTTCAACTGCAAATCGGAAGAAAACTCGGCCGTAACCGGCCGGCCCGATGACGTAGATCGATTCGGCGTCGAGGAAACCGATATCCCCGATTGGGTTTGGAAGGAGAGCGATCCCGATAGAAAATCGAAGGCTTGATACCCGATCATTCCTTCGAATAGAGGAGTCCGGTTGTAGCCCGGGGAACCCGGTGACCCGAAGTTTGCTCCGGAAAAATTCGTAAAAAGAGAAGGCGGGTACGGAGATAAATTCCCCGATATCCGATCGAAGTATAAAAAACCGACGCCGATAGTAAAAGAGAAGAAGATTTTCGATCCGGATGAACTTTGTTGAAAAGGTGGGGGGTCGAGAGAAGGACTCCGACTTTCGGCGTGCAGCGTATTCCAAAAGAAGATCTTAAAAATAAAGATCATAATCAGAAGTCTGTACAGACGATACGAAGCCATTCAAGCTCGCCCCCTGAACTCGATTTACCGATTTAGCCTTTATTTTGTCAATTAAAATACAAACAACTAGAAATCAGAGATTTAAATTCTTTGCTCTTTATTGCGATTGCCGAGGTGTTTTTTTTATCGGTTTTATATTTATCTTCATATAGTTAATTAAATGTTGACTTAATAATAAATTGTTTATACAATATTATTAGCATTAAATTATTAATCAATAAAAAGAAATTAGGTGTGAGTTATGAGTATGGTTATACCGGGTACCCTGGGAGATGCGTGTCCTATTTGTTTCGATAAATTCGAGTCTTTGAAGGATAAGGTAACCCATGTCGGCGGAGAAAAGCATGATTCCTTCCATAAGCAATGCCTTGCTACATGGCTGGATCAAAATAGTACGTGTCCTATTGATCGAAAGCCTATTGATAAAAAATCTCTGAATACCCGGATGGATCTAATAAAACAAAGAATGATTCCGGCTTTGAAACACACGGCATATGCCGTAAGCGCTGCCGCATTCTATGTAGGAGCAATGAATATGATGCTGGAGTCGGAAGGGGAATGGGCAAAATCGGCTCCATCATCGGAAAGGGGATCTTGGATGGGAATGACGGCATTATTCGTATTATCCGTCGGATTAAGTTTTATCTTAGATTATGGGATAGTCGATCGGATCGCTCGTGAAAATATCGGAATGGGTTTAGTGCTGGGGGGGATGGCCGGTATCGGATCGCTACTTACGAACCCGTTGATATCCGGAATGAAGGCCACGGGAGTAGGCTTGCTTTGTACGGGTATTACGACGGGGATTTCTTCTCTGTTGAGAGGGTAAATAATCAATCAAAGGAGAATAAAAAGTATGAGTATGCTGATAGACAATAACAGACCGGGGGCAATCTGTGCGTTTTGCCGGGAAGGTTTTTCGGAAGGCGAACGACAAATAGCGCATAAAGGAGTAAATAATGAAGTAGTAAATCATGACGGTTTGCACGAACATTGCTGGAGAGAGATCATCTTATATAACAATTCGATAGGGGCACCTACGACATGCCCTATTGATCGGAATCTTATTGATACTACGAGTGTTAGTATAACTCGGACGGAGGCCATAGTCCACCGGGTGAATGCAGCGGGAATGCATGTATGGGGGATATGGGACCGAATCGATCAAGAAAAGATAGGAGTGGCATTGAAGAACATGACCGCTGTGGTCATAGACTCCTTGTTTGTAACGGGAACAATGTTGTCCATCCTTAAAGTGTGTAGAAAATTGGTAGTGAGAGAAGCCTCGGAAGCGTCAAGATACTTATTAGCAGACTCTCTTATGAGAGCACTCTTCCCCCTCTATTTTATAAAGTATCTAAGTCCGGCGCCAGGGGAGCCTCCGATGCTCTTGTATAATCTTCTGTACCTGTTCACTCCTATCAATGATGTTTTTTTTAACAGGGTGAATCTTGCTGATATTTCAGTGGGATTAATATTGGGGTACTTGGCGGATTTATTATGGATGGATGCTGATTTTAATACACCGCCGCTATCCTGTTGGACCTTTTTGACGGCTTCCTTAACTTCGGCCGTCGTAACGGGGATTTTATCTCTTATTCGTCGACCGTAACCCGGTCGGATGATAAAAATGCTATTTTATTAATGGGATTTTTCGTTATAGGTCGGGATAGGTCTTATCTGCCGGAGAAGGTATGTCAAAAAAACATCACGATATGGAGCATAAGGGGTCTCGAAAACATCCGAAGAAGGTCGAAGAGCCGAAGGCTTCGGAAAAGCCGATTCGCAGCGACTGTCATAAAGCCGATTGGGTTTATGAAAGGGAAGTTTTGAAAAAACGAAGTCGAGAAAACCTCCGTTAATTTCTTTCGGATTGCGGACGGATGGAGATCAGGCGTCGGATTATTTTAATTTTGCTGTCATTAACGGGTCTGAGTACTTATTATGTATTCGATGCTTTGACTTCCATTGATTTTTTAGTCAAGCAAGGACTGGGACTGGATGCTTCCCGTTTCGGCTTGTTGTACTCTTTTTATTCCGTAGGCAACGTTTTTTTTCTTTCTCTTTTTTTTTCCGGCATTCTTTTGGATCGTCAAGGGTATCGAAAGTCCGGTTTTTTATTCGTTAGCCTTTGTTTGTTGGGTTCCTATCTTACTTTTTACGGGTCGAATATGACCGGAAATTCTTCTTCGGGAGGATTTTTTTTTCCGGATTGGAGCAGATCATTGAAAGTCATGCTTTTGGGACGAATGATTTTCGGCATGGGGTCCGAAGCCTTAAATATTGCGATCATGAAAATTCTGGCTACCTGGTTTTGCAGGACGCGCTTGGCCTTTGCCTATGCTTTTGCCATTACCGTTTATCGGCTGGGTTCTTTTTTGGCTTTGAATTTTCAGATTCGCATCGCTCGGGTCAGCGATTTTCGAACGGCCATTTTATTCTCGGTGTTCATAATGGCGATCGGTTGGGTACTTTTCGCGGCTTTTTTATTTTTGGAAAAAACGCATCGCCCGGAAGTCATTGCTTCGGGAGAGGGGAATCATTCATTTCATTTTCGATCGATCAAAAAGTTTCCTCTCTCTCTTTGGTATTTGGCGATCATCTGTCTTACTTTTTACGGCGCCTTGCAGACTTTCGAAATTTTCGATCCCGATATTTTAAAAGATCGCTTTTCCGATTCGGCCGTTCGTTCGGGGTGGGTCTCTTCGGTTTCCTTGATCGGAACCCTTTTATTCACTCCCCTCATCGGTTATCTGGTAGATCGTATCGGGAAGAGAGTTACTTTTCTGATTTTCGGATCCGGAATTATTTTCTTTTCCTTTATTTGGCTTCTTTTATTCCGTTTTCCCGTCCTTCCGATTTTTTTGATAGGGGCTTCTTATTCGCTCGTAGCCGGTTCTTTGTGGGCTTCCGTGCCTTTGGTCGTGTCTGCCGGTTATCAAGGAACGGACATCGGAACGGTCAGCTACGTGCAGAATATGGGGCTGATGTTGTTTCCGTGGGTGGCCGGCCGGCTTGCCCAAAGCGAAGGAAAAGCTTCGCTCAATTATGGGCCCGTTCTTCTTCTTTTTCTGGTGCTCTCTTTGGTTTCTCTGTTTTTTTCCTTTATTCTTAAGCTATTAGATAAAAAAGAATTGAAAAAAAACAAAAGAAGCCTGGAAAGAGTTTGAATTTTTTCTTTGCGAGAGGTATGGACGGGATAGGGATTATTGTAGGGATGAAGCGATGGTTGCCAGAAAATCTTTCAAAAGAAGAGCTTATTTGTTTTTTGCTTCGGCTCCTTTGCTCTTTTCTCGTTGGTCGGTTCGAAAAAAACTCTATGTCGCCTTTTTATCCTTGATCGGCATTCTCCTTTTGAATGCTTTTTTGATTTACCACGAAATCATTATTTCGAAAAAAAATAGTCTCAAACTGTCCTATTTGGTCGGCGTAAATCTCGTCGGAGTTTTTTCGGGAGCCCTTTTCGTCTTTCTTTTTTTGCAGGGAATTTTGAGAAGACTTCGGAAAATGACGGGAAAATTAGAAAAGAGATCCTTTGCCGATCACCCCCTCCGCTCCTACGGAAGTGATGAAATCGATAAGTTAGCTTCGGTCATCGGGTCGGTCGGTAAGGAGCACTCTTCCAAAGGAGCGGAACTCAAAAAAAAAGAAGACTTATTGAACCTTCTGGCGGAAAAAGTAGAAGAAGCTTTTTTTATTTGTGATGAAGAAGGCCATATTTTATTTTGCACTCGTTCTCTGCGAACTTTGCCGGGTATGGCGGGAAGAAGAATGGCCGTCGTGCAAAATATTTTCCCGAACTTTCGGCTTGCCGACTTTCGCGGTGACGGTATCGGCACCGCCGAACTCCGAAATGAGGGCAAGACGATCCGTTTTTCTATTTTCGTCACCTCACATCCGAATTCTCTCTTTTTTGCCGTTATTCGTCCGGAAAAAAAGAGTCTTTTCAAGTCGTTTCGCAAACGGTCGTTTTTGCCCTCCCGAAAAGGATAAAGGTTTTTATTTTTTATAAATGGAAGGGAAGGTTATAATGTCTCCTTTCTTTTTATTCGGCAGGCATATGAAACGAGCATATACTTTTGATGACGTGGCTTTGGTCCCCCAGTATAATAACGTGGCTTCGCGAACGGAGCCGGTATTGGAGAGTTGGCTGACCAAAGAAACGAAAATAAAAATTCCTCTTCTGGCGGCTCCGATGGACTCGGTGATTTCCGAAGAATTAGCCGACTTGTTGTTGGCCGAAGGATCCATTCCCATTTTTCACCGGTTTGCTCCTTTCGAAACCCGTCTCGCCTGGGTAAAAAAATATCGGGAAAAAACTTTTATTTCTTCCGGTCTCCGACACCTTGACGAGGTCAGAAAGCTATTGGATGCCGGAGCGGCCGGCGTCTGCGTCGACATTGCGCACGGTCATTCTCATATGATGTTCGATTTTATTAAACAGGTTAAGAAAAGTCATCCGGAGAAACAACTGATCGCCGGGAACGTCTGTACGGCCATGGGATATCACGACTTGGTGAATGCCGGAGCCGATGCGGTTAAGGTGGGTGTGGGACCGGGAGCCGCTTGCACGACGAGGGTCGTTACGGGATTCGGCGTTCCCCAGTTTACGGCCATTCGGGAATGTGCCGAAGTGGCGGAAAAATTGCGGGTTCCGTTGATTGCCGACGGGGGGATTCGCAACAGTAGGGACGTCGTTTTGGCCTTGGCTGCAGGAGCTTCGACCGTTATGTCCGGGAAGCTTTTTGCTTTAACGGCAGAAAGTGCGGCCTTGAAAAGGCAAGAGGGCGATCGGACGATGGCCAAATATCGGGGACAGGCCAGCGAAGACTTTCAGAATGAGTATTACGGAAGGTTAAAAGAAAAAACCGTCGCCGAAGGCGTCGATTTTTGGGGGGAAGTACAGGGGTCGGCACATTTATTGATAGGGGATCTTTTAGGCGGAATTCGCTCCGGATTAACGTACGGAGGGGCCAAAAATATTAAAGAATTACAGAGAAAAGCCGAATTCGTTGCGGTCTCTTCCGGTTACATTCGGGAAAGCTACCCCCGAAAGGAAACGGCTTCGGGGCCTCCTTTATGACGCTCATAACCGGGAATACATCCGGTTATGCCCTCCCGACAAGTTTTCCCCGGATCGTCGCAACGGAAGTATACCGTTCTTTGCTCTTTTCTTTTTTTCAAGTCTTTTTGGAAAATCTCGATCGAATCTCAAAGCATATGTTATCGGTCGTATTTTCCCGAAGAAGCATTAATGCGCTCGTCATCAGTACGATGACCTCCGCTTTGAAAACAGGTGATTTTTCGATGGCGCGCAATGCCTTCATCTGCAGGGAAATTTTTGAATTTGTTTCGAAAGGTTTCTTCGAGAATGCGGGTATGGGGGAGTCTTTGCGGCCTGAAATCATCGATCCGAAATCAATCCGGTTATACGGAGAGGTTTTTATTGCGGTTACGGCTCCTTATGTCCTAACGAATAACGAAAGTTTACGTTTTTCGCTTTCAATGCATTTAGCAGGTTTTTTTTCCCTGTCTGAATTATTGATCTAACCGTAAAAAAACGGAACAAAGAGGTTCTTTGTTCCGTTCCGTTCTACATCGGGTTTTTTAGAGAGACCCAGCCCGAAATAATTAACAAAATAAAAGCCGCAATGGCAAACATTTTGCAAAGCAGGGTGTGTTTGCAGACGCGTTTTTTGTCCGATTCTTTGACGGTTCGTACGATCGACATAACCAAACAAAAGATAATCGAAGCGAATGCAATGGTATTTAAAGTATTAAACAAACAGTAGTTTGCAGTAATAACCGGATGGTGCATCTTCTTACCTCCTTCAAGGTTTCCTAATTCGATCTATTACCGGAACAAAAATATTTATCAAAGTTTTTTTTAGAAAAAAAAAAGCACCGATTTATGGTTATAAAGCGGTGCCTAAAATTATAAATTTTATTTTTATAGACTCTTAGGTAGAGACACCCAAGTAGAAACGATTAACAAAACAAAAGCGCTCAAAACTAAAAATTTGCAAAGAACGGCACTTTTGCAGCAGTGTTTTTTGTCTTGGTGCTTTAAGCTTTTAACGATGGATGCGATCAAACATAGGATGATTATGCTGAAAGCAATGGTGTTAAGAAGATTAAACAGACCAAAATTTGCTGTAATAATAGGATGACGCATTTCAATACCTCCTGAAAGGATCCCTTACTTTCGGTTATTACCGGATCCCTCTTATTAAGAAAAGAATATTTATAAAAAAAATAAGATGTTTAAAAAGAGATATTTATAAAAATTATTTTTGATATATTTCTTTATTCCGGTAGAATTTTCTCCTTATTGTAACCGGTTAAGGGGAATTTTTTATGCAAAAGTATCATCTGGTAGCTCTGTTTGTTCTTTTTTTTCTTCCGTTATCCTTGCGGGCCGAGAATAAAATCTTTAAGGGAAATGACACCGTTATTGCCGAAAAGGGGAAAAATGCATCCCTTTCTTCTTATTTGCGAGGCACTTGGGATGTAAAAGGCAATTGGCAGGTTTCCGAAGGGAAAGGGAAAATCAAAAAAGTCGTTAAATCAAAAATTATCGGTGTCGAAACCTATGCACCAATTTTGAACGGTCATTATTTACAGAAAACGATGGATGCAAAAATCATTTACTATTCCGGAGAAACCGATATCAAAAAACGGGAGAATTTTTCCGAATTGATGATTATGGCCTTTAACCCCGCTACCGAAAGCTTTCATTTGTGGTCTTATGATAATACGGGTTCCTTTATGGAATCGGAAGGGGGCTATAGCGAGGGGGACGGGTTTTATGCCTTCGTGGCCGAAACGGAAGACTTACAGGGGGCCCCTTCCGAAACAAAATATACGATTACGATACAAGATCCCAACCACTATCAGTGGGAAGTCTCGGAACGCTTGCGAGGAGGAGAAGATTGGATTTCTACCGCCTCCGGAACCTCAACGAGAAGGAAATAGTCTATTCTTCACCGATCGTTCCTTGAAAGAGAGTCGATTTTTTTTGGATCCATGAGACGAACGCTTCCATGTAGATATAGACGCAAGGGGTGATGAAGAGGGTCATCACCTGTGAAAAAATCAGCCCTCCTACGATCACGACCCCCAAGGGCATCCTTCCGGCGGCCATACTCCCTCCGATGCCTATGGCAATCGGCAGAGCACCCATAATGGTGGAAAGAGTCGTCATCAAAATGGGACGAAACCTCAGCTCGCAGGCATGAAGAATGGCTTCTTCCGGAGAAGGTGCGGGCGTTTGTCTGCGAAATTCATTTGCGAAGTCGATCATCATGATACCGTTTTTTAAGACAATTCCCAGTAACATGAGCAGAGAGAAAGCCTCCGAGGACGGCGGGGGGAAGGGTCGAAAGAACGGTGAGGGGGTGGATGAAGTTTTCGTACAGGATGCCGAGAATCAGATAAATAACGACGATTGCAATCACGAAAAGGAACTTTAAGGAGGCAAAAGATTGCTTGAATACGTCGGCACTTCCCGCTACTTGCCCCGTAATATCCTTTGTTAATAAGGGGTCGACAAGAGAGTGAAGAGTTTGCAGAGAGGTCCCGAGCGGTACCCCTTCCGGTAAGTTAAAAGAAAGAGTAACGGAGGGAATCCCGTTGACGTGATTGACATTTATCGGACCCGTAATATTTTTTGTATTGATTACGGACTCTATGGGAACCATCTCTCCGGTTGCCGCCGACTTGACGTAAAGAAGAGAAAAATCGGTAGGATTCGTATAAAAATCATCTTTTACCTGCATAACGACGTAATATTGGTTTTGCGGGGCATTCAATCGGGTGATATAAGTCTCTCCGTAGGCTAAACTGAGGGCCTTTTGGATTTCTTCCGAAGTAACTTGGTAACTACGGGCCTGTTCTTTGAGAATTTCCACTTTAATTTGCGGTTGATGAAGCTGCAGGTCGGTAGTCACTTGAGAAAAAAATGGATTTTTTTGCATTTCGCCGTAAAGCCGGTCGGCAGCGGCATACAGTTCTTTGATTTCATAACTTTGCAGAACGTATTGGTATTGTCCTTTTCCGGATTGACTGGTTCCGATTTGAAGGTTCATAAGGGGATAGATTTTCGGAAAAGAGGAGATTCCGGGAATTCGATTCAGTTCGGTCATGTATTTGGAAACCAATGCCTGAATGGGAGGGCGTTCCTTAATCGGTTTCAGATTAACGAACATCATCCCTTGATTGGCCGTCGGGTTGCCGTTGATCGAAATGGTCGATTCGGCTTCGGGACATCGTTGAAAATAATCATCCAGAATTTTTTGATACTTTTTCATGGCATACGGAGAAGTAGATTCCGTCGATTGGAGAAACACTTGTACGACGCCGATATCGTCCGTAGGCAAAAAGGTTTTCGGAAGAATGGAATAAAGGAAAATATTAAGGGCGACGAATCCTCCCGCAACAAAAATAACGGCCAACTTATGTTTGACGGCAAAAGTCAGGTATTTCATATACTTTCGTACGAGAAATTGATTCATTTGATCCGATTTCTTCTCCATGAACGATGATTCTCCGGTCTCTTCGTAAGAAGAGAGGAATCGGGAACACATCATCGGCGTGAGGCTGAGGGAAATAAAGGCCGATAAGACGATGGCGACGATGATAACCGCCGCAAATTCATGAAATAATTTCCCGATGACTCCGCTCATGAATAACATCGGTATGAAAACCGCACATAAGGAGAGGGAGGTGGAGATGACGGTAAAAGAAATCTGTTTGGACCCTTTAAGAGCCCCCTGAAAGGGAGGTGCTCCTTCCTGAACGTGACGAACGATATTTTCCAAAACGATAATGGCATCATCGATTAAAAAGCCGATGGAGAGTGTTAAGGCCAGGAGGGAAAGAATATCTAAACTGAATCCCAAAAGATACATGACGGCCCAGGTGCCGATGACCGTTAAGGGAAGGGTAATCGAGGGAATAATCGTATTGCGAAGACGGCCCAAATAGAGGTAAATAATGGTGACGACTAAAACCAGAGCGATCAGGAGGGTCATTTCGACATCGTCTACCGACTCGATGATGAAAGCCGACTGATTGTACGGGACGGTAATCTGCATGTCTCCCGGAATTTGATCTTTAAAGCCGTTGACCAATTGCAGAACGCGATTGCTCGTGGCAATCGTATTCGCATTTTGCTGTCTTTGAATGGCCAAAACGCAGCAGGGATTAATATCTTTCGAGGTGACGATCTTAAAATACTGTTTGTTGTTATCCACGCTGTTATCGGCATAGCCGAGATCCCGAAACCGGACGGGCTCCCCGTTTTGATAGGTAACGATCAATTCCCCGTATTGTTCGGCATTGAACATTTGAGCATCCGAAGAAATACTATAGGCCACGTTTTTGCCGTAAAAATTTCCGACGGTCAGATCGGGGTTCATTTGATTGATGAACTGATCCACTTCATTAAAACCGATACCTTTGGCTGCCAAGGCCTGCGGATCCAAAAAGAGGCGAACCGCATGCGGATAGCCGTATGTCGTGACTTGAGCGACTCCGTCTAACAGGGAGATTCGTTGTCCTAAAAAAATATAGGCCCATTCATACAGTTTATCAATCGAAACGGTAGGCGAGCTCAGGACGAGATACATGATGGGCGTTTGGGCCGGATTGACGTTATTATAAGTCGGCAGAGAGGGTAGATCGGGAGGGAGTTGATTTTGTGCCTCATTGATCCCCTGTTGTACTTCGGCCATGGCAATCGCTATATCCTTATTCAGATCGAATTGGATGATGATTTGCGTATTTTGGAAGTAGCTGGAGGAAGCCATGATATTGACATCCGTGACGTTCGACATGAATTGTCTTTCCAAAGGACCGGCAATAAGGTCGGCCATTTTTTCGGCATTGGCTCCGGGATAGGAAGCGCTGACCAGAAGCGTCGGGTAACTGATATCGGGCATGGCACTCACGGGGAGCTTGAAATAGGCCGATATGCCGAAAAACAAAATCGCGGTCATGACCAAAGTCGTCATAACCGGTTGTTTGATGAAACCTTTTGAAATATTCATGCCTACCTACGGTTGAATCGTTACTTTCATGCCCTTACGAAGGGGAAGCTGTCCTTTCGAGACGATCCGATCTCCCGACTGCAATCCCTTCGTGATTTGCACTTCCCCTTCATATCTCTCTCCGAGTTCGACGACAACGGGAGTGACCGTTTCGTTATCGTCGATGCGCCAGACGAAGGATCCGATCGAGCCTTGTAAAACGGCATCGGGAGGAACCATGACCGCATCGACGATCGTATCGATAATCATCCGGACGCGTACGAATTGTTGCGGCCAAAAGAGGGATTCATCGTTGTGCAAAATGCCTCTTAAGGCGATCATGCCGGTTTTCGGATTGATCGTATTGTCCAGCATTTGCAAGGAGGCCATCGTTCGTAAGTTCGTATTGGGAACTTCGATTTCTATCGGAATGGAATGAAGTAAAAATTGGGAATGAACGAGGTCGAAGTAGCGTTCCGGTACGGAGAAGTCAATGAATAGGGGATTGATTTGATTGACTACCAAAAGCTTGGAACCCGCATCGGTGATGATGTTGCCTACGTCGATCAATCTTTTTCCCGTTACCCCTTCGATGGGTGAGGTAAGGGTGCAATAACCGACATTGATTTGAGCGGAGGCTATTTCCGCTTCATTTTCCTGAACCAAAGCTCGGTAAGCATCGACATCACTTACGTATTGGTCATATTCGAGTTTGGAAATAAAGTCGTCTCCGACCAGAAAAGAATATCGATCGGCTCGATCGATATTGTAGGCTAAAATAGCCTTATTTTGTTGCAGGGTAGCAACGGCCTTGTCCAAAACGGCTTGGTAGGGAGCGGAATCGATCGTAAACAAAAGATCCCCCTTAGCGACGGTTTGACCTTCCGTGAAATAAAGCCCCGTCAGTTCCCCTTGGACTTGCGCTTGAATATTGACGGTATTATAGGCTGCAAAATGACCGAGAGTTTCAATGTACTTGGGAATATTTTTCTTTTCGGCAACGGAAGCGACGACGGGAGGAGGAGGAGGAGCCTGTTGTTTGACCGGGGCACAGCCCGGAAAGAGGAGTAGAACGACAAGAAGAAAAAAAAGAGTAAGAGATCTTATCATGGAAGATCCTCCGCGTTAAATTGATAAATATGTTGCCATTGAAAAAGACTTTCATCCGTCGGAAACGCCAGGGATCCGGAAGCATGGGCTAAATTCGTCAAGGAAGTAAAGAGGTCTTTGACGGCTTCCGTATATTTTGACCTTGCATCGGAAAGAGAAGTTTGAGCCTGCATGACGTTGATGATGTCTCCGGTGCCTACTTTGTAATTGCCTAACGTGACTTGAAATTCTTCCAGGGAAGCTTCTAAAAAAGCTTTGCTGTACAGGATTTTTTCCTGGGCATTTTTGTAGTTATTATAAAACAGGGCAACCTCTTTCAGAATTTGGTCTTGTTCTTGCTTCATGGCCGCTTCGGCCCGTTTTAAGGCAGCCTTTGCCGAACGGATTTGGTTTCGATAAAAGAATCCTTCAAAAAAGGGGAAATTAGCTTTGAACATGGCATTTAAATTAAAATAAGGGCTGTAAGCGTGATAGCTGGCTCGGTATTCCATGTCCAGTTGACCGAGAACTTTCGGTAAGGGGTTTAGGCGAGCTTCGGTAAGGGCCGCTTTTTTAGAGAGGACCTCATTTTTGTATTGCAGGAGTTCCGGTCTTTGCCGAATAGCTATTTCCATAAACTGATCGATGTTTACCAAGTATTCCTTGCCGGGTAAGTTTTCCGGAAATTCTTGTGTTTTTAGAGAAAGATTGGATCTCATTCCCATATCGGTAACCAGGGTGACGAGAGAATTTTCGGTAAAATCTTTTTGCGATACTTCATTGAGTAGGGATTGCAAATAGACCGTTTTGGCCTGTACCAAATCGGTGATATCGCTTACCCCGGTTTTTAATTTTTTTTCTGCGGCTTCTAAAATCAGTCGGGAATCGGATACATCTCGTTCTCTATCGAAAAGAGCTGCTTTTTGATAGAGATAGTCATAATAGTCATTCGTAATCAGGCGAATGATATTTTGCAGCTCTTGGTTATAAGACCAAGCCACGGCAAATAGGGCCTGCAGGGCTTTTCGACTTTTTGCAAATCGAGTTCCGAAATCCCATACCGTGTACTGAATGTTTGCCTGAGGACCATAGTCGGTGATCCATTGCGACAGGGTCGTGTTCGGAGGAATGGCTAAGGTTGAACGACTTCTGGACACATCGGCGGAAAGATCTATTTTCGGAAAGTAGTCCTCTCGGGCCAGTCCGAGTTCGGCTGCCGCGCTTTGAATCGAAGCCCAACTCATGGAAGTGGACGGATTATTTTGCAAAGCGAAACCGATCGCTTCTCCGAGGGATATTTCTTCCGTTAGAATGGCCGGATCGATGGGTTCCGAATAGTTCAATTCCTTTATTTTTTTTTCGCCGTGTTTCGGAGGAATCCACTTTTGGGTAAAGGAAGAAGGGAGAATTCCCTTATCGGAAATGGAGGCAAAAGGATAACCGCATCCGGTCAAGCCAAAGAATAAAAAGAAGAGGCAAAGACTTCTTATCGCGAGGACGGATTGCTTTTTTAAAGGAATTTTCCGCATCATCCGGGTGCTCTTGGGGCCTCCTTTCCTTATCCAATAGCTTTGATCGAGTAAAGATCAAAACCCGGTATTTACATAAGATTTTCTTCATAGACTTTCAAATGTATTGAAGGCAAATATTATTTTGCGATTTTCTTTTTCATTTCCCGTAAAAAACGGAGAAGGATGGCATCTCGTTCTTTTTGTTCGTCGACATATTCTTCTTTCGGAAATGAGGAAGGGCCGAATCTTCGTTCGGGAGGAGGGGTTTGCGTAGCGGAAATAGCCGTCAAAAAATCATGCGCTCGTTCTTTTTGTAAAAAATGGCGCGGGATTTTTTCGGAGATCCCGAGCAGGCTGACACGAGTAACGGCCTGGGGCCAATCGGCTCGCAAAGAGGGGAATGATCCGGTGAAGTAGATCGGGAATAAGTAATTCTCGGGAAGTCCTTCGATTCCGAAAGCCGATCGGAGCATTTCGGGGGGAATTCCGCAACGAAGATCATGGGTTTCTCCTTGCAGAGAAAGAGAACCCCACCACTCTACTTTCACATGATTTTGCAAGAGGACCGGTAGGGGATCCGTCCGTATTTTTCCGTCGGCTATCGAAAAGTGAAGAGGAGCCGTTCGAACCCGAACCTTTTCATTTTCCGGGGGGGCTTTGAGGAAAGAGAGTAATTCAGAAAGGATCGGCTCATGCAAAAATTCGGCGTCGACGGGTGACAGTACGGCATGTTCGATATGCAAGGTGTCGATTTCTTTCGATGAGAGGGGAGACGTTTGTTTTTTGATGAGTAAGGCAAAAGGTTTTTGAAAACGAGGAGAAGGTAAAATATCGGGGGTGAAGGTCAGGAACTGATCTTCCGGACAATAAAGTTTTCCCTCTCGGATACAAAAAGAATTTTTCATGGCAAAGGCATGGGATGCGAGCTTCGAATGAAAGAGCATTTTTTCGGAGCTTATTTCTCCGTCAACGGAAAAAGAAAGAAGGGGGCCGACGGTTTTTTTCAGCATGTCCTTATAGAAGGAGTCGGGCAAAATTTCCAGAAGGGTTGAGGAAACATGGTTTCCTTTACAGGAAAAGGAATGAGGGGTTCGGATAAATTCCGCAAGGTTTTTATTTTCCGGAGAGGTCTCCCCGGAAAGATGATAAAAAGAGCCCTCCTCGGATCGGGAAAAATGGCATGCGGCATTTCGTAAAGTAAATTGATTGATCGAAAGTTCCGGGAAGCGACACTCTCCGGAAAATCGGAGGCATTCACGAGGGCTTTTAAAGGGAAGGGATAATTCCCGAAAGAG
>CAYGJM010000003.1:27916-29079 GCA_964350295.1 uncultured bacterium
AAGTCGCATAAAGAGAGAAAGAGCACGTTTTCGATCGTTCCTTGACTGCGGAGCGAAGGGAAATACAGTTCTCGATGACGGATGCGATAGTCCCCGGAGATTTTGTTTCGGGGAGAGGATAATTCAAATTCTCCCTCGGCCTCCGGCGTACGTCCGATTTTACATAAGGAAGAAAAACGTAGTTGCATCGGTGATTCGGTCGGAGGGAGAGAGAGTCCCGTACAAGCCCAAAAATCGGTGGATAGGTTGGTAAAGCTTCCTTCCCCGCGCAGTTCCGGTGATTTTTTTTTGTCGAGAACTCCTTTCAGAGAAAAACTTTTCAGATCGTCTTCGCATTCGAAAGAGAGGTTCTTTCGAGAAAGATCCACCGCAAAAGGAATAGCGAGCTTGCGGAAGGAGAATGTTTTTCCCTTATTCTTTAAGGTAATCGTTTCGGTTTCCATTCTACCTTTCAGAGGAATCGACGGAATAAGAAGCGGAGAAAGAGAGAGGGAAAAAGATTCCAGGGACCCCTTTAGCGGTTCCATCTCGAGGAAGGAGGGGAAAAATGACGTCGGGAGAGTGAGTTCAAAATGCAAGGGATCGGTGAATCGGAAGAGTTTTCCTTCGGGAGTTCCTCGAAAAGATAGTTTGTGAGGACCATTTTTTAACTCGCCGGAGAAAGATCGATTTTCCGGAATATATTGGCCGTGAAAACTCGAAACGGGAAAAAATTCATCGATTATTTTCCATTCGGCAGATAAGGAAGAGGGAGCGCCTTCCTCATAGCGAGCTTCGGTCATAATATTTTCAACCCGGAAAGACTTGGAATTATTATACGAGAGATCGAGCGGAGAGCAAGAAGATTGCCATCGGAATTGAGAAATTTTTTTCGGAGAAACAGCAAGTCCTTGCAGCCGAATGTTTATATCAAAAGGATGCAGGAAGAGAAGCTCCGCGGGTAAAAGAAGCCGGGTAAGAGTCGGCATAAGGTGAACGGAGGCCGTACTTTCTTCCTCTAAAATCCAAAATTCTTGATCTTTCTTCAGCTTAATATTTTCCAGAGTGAGTCGAGGAGAGGAAAGAGAACATCGAAAATCGGATGATTCCTCCGATTTTTTTAAGAAGAACTCGCCGTTTAGTGACGGTCCGATGATTTCGTTCATGATTTTTTTATGCGGAAG
>CAYGJM010000003.1:29089-37450 GCA_964350295.1 uncultured bacterium
TTAAGGGAGTCGGAAAGTCCGAAAGACCGACAAACAGAGAGAGGTCATAGGGAATCTTTTTTTCTATACCTTTTAAAGTTTTTGAAAGGCGGCCGTTGATTTTGCATTGAAACGGATTTTCTTTATCGATTCCGTAAATTTTCAAGTGAAGCGAGGCCCCTTCTTCGAGATCGGGGGTATCGATGGCCCCCTTTACCTGCTTGATATCGAAAGGGGGAATGGAAGAGGAACCTCGTAATCGAAGAGAGCTGAGTTGAAAACCTGCATTGCAGGAGAATGTCCCTCCGTGAAGATTCTTGAGATCGCCGGGAAGGGACAGATGCTTGATTTTAATTTTGAGCAAGGCATCGTCTTCCGTATAAAAAGGGGAATCGAAAAGGAATTTTTCGCTCAAGGCGCGGATAAACGGCGGGCTGAGTGAAATGGAGGCGTCGGCCGGTTCTTTCAGAGAAAAATGAGCGTTCGAAAAATTCCCCGAAAAGGAGAGATCCGTTTGCGAGGATCGAAGGGCTACCGTTAGATCGGAAGACCGGTCATTTACGGTCCAATCGGTTGTTAGGGTGATATTTTCGCCGATAAGGGGAAGTAAAAGACCTCTTAGTTCCGGAAAGCGAAGCTCCGTTAATCCCGCAAGTGCCGAAACCGGGAAATCGGTCATCCGGGTATGCAAGCGAGAATAAGCTTTCGCTTCACTCGAAGGGATCCCGAATTCCCCCCGTAAAAAAAACTTTCCGGAAAAGTCTTTTTGAAGAGCCTCACCGTGTAATTCGGCCGTGGGAACGGCTTCGGGAGATTCTCTCCGAGCCGTGAAAGAGAGATTTTTTAACCGGATCGGTTCCTTATCGGGAAGATGGAGAGAGAGTTGAGCATTTTTTATGTGAATGTACCCGTAAAAAGGAAACTCCTTCCGAAGGAAAAAACGATTTTTTTTACTTTTTCGGGAGACTTCCGTCGGGCTTGAATCGGTAGGTTTCAAATGTATATTTCCCGATAAGGAGGAGATCGTGATGTCATGCAGGTTATTTTTCTGAAAAAGAAAAGAAAGAAGGTCGGCCGTACTCTCCAAGGAATCAATCAACAAAGTCGTTTCGGCATTTTCAAAACGCAATCCTTTTATTTGCTGTCCTTTTCTCCAGGTAAGCCGGGCCTTTTCCATGCTTATTCTTCCCGGAAAACGATTTTTTAACAGACGGGAAAGTATCCCTTCGGAAAAAAGGGCGGGGGCGGAAAGGACGAGGGTGAGAGAAAATAAAACGAACGAAATGAAGAGAAAAGTTTTTTTACGTGGCATGACCGAATCAATATTTTTTTAGGGCTAAAATAACATTGAAAAAAGATCGAGGCAAGGAGATTTTTTAAAAAAAAATCAGTGAGCCCCTCTTTTCTGCTCTTTCAAAAAGGAAGCCAGGACTCCGGCAACAAGGAGGAAAAAAGGAAGAAGAGAAAGGGCCAATTGATAATCCAAAGTCGTGTATCCGGTTTCGTGTAAAGAGACGGAACGAAAAAAATCGAGAAAGAAACCGATTAGGGGTTGAATGAATACCCCTCCCAAGGCAACGGAAAAATTGGTGCAGGCAATGGAGACTCCTTTGATGTGAGAGGGATTGATTTCCGCTGCGAACGTAAAACTCAAAAGTTCTCCCGATGAAAAAAAACCGATGAAAAAGACGCAGATATACACGACGTAAATCGGCAGGAAGGTGCAATAGAGAACGGGGAGCAAAAAGAGAAGGGTCATAAAAATATTAATGATCAATATTTTTTTTCTCTTATCCTTGTAATCGGAAACGGCACCGACGATCGGACCGCCGACGAGCCAGCCGATAAAAATCATCGACATGGCGAAGCCGGCGACCTCCTTGCTTACGCCGTAGGCCTGTTGAATAAAGGGGATTCCCCACAAACCTCCCAGCGCTGTGGTCGTCATGTAGTAACAAAGAGCCGCCAGAGCATTCCATCGACTTTGAGGGTTTTTATAAAATAGGGAGATGTTTTTCAGAAAGGAAGAGGAAGAGGGAAGGTTCGGAGAGCCCTCCTTGGACGGATAAAGAAAATAAAGGAGAAAAAAGGTTAGGGAAAAGAAAAGGCCGGCAAAACCCAATATCGCAAGAGCACTTCTCCAACCCGTAGCTTGGATGAAAAGAGTCAGAGGTCCTCCCCCGCAGGCCGCTCCCAACATGCCGACGGAATTGGCCAGGCCGACGAGAAGGGCCCTTCTCGATTTTTTAAACCAGCGGGTACAGATATAGACCATGGCAACGAAAGCAAAAGAAGAACCTACCCCCGTCGAAAGCCTTCCCAAGTAGGCCGGAAGGATATTTTTCGAAACGGAAAATAAAAAAGTCCCTCCCGCACAGGCGAGAGAAGCAAAAGCCAGCAGTTTTCGCGCTCCGAATTTATCGACGAGAAATCCGACCGGTAATTGCATGGGAGCATAGGCATAAAAATAAAAGGAACTAAGGACTCCGAGTGAAGAAGCATTTACGCCGAAAGCCGCAACAAGCTCGGGAACCATGGCTCCCGGAGAGACATTCAGCAGGTATTCATAAAAATAGAAGAGGGCGGCGAGTAGCCAAATCGTCCATTTTCGGAAAGGATTGTTTTCCATCGGCGAAACATTCGTTTTTATTATCGAAGGGTCATTGTAAAGAAAAAGAGGTTTATGTACAGGGGCTTTTCATATGCATTTCCAAAATCCTGTCGATACGAAAATGGCGGGTATCCTTCCTCTCTTCGCAAAACGCCTCAAGGCCGAGATATTTTTTTCCTTTATACTGCAATTCTCTGACCGATAGGGGTTTTACGAGGCGTATTGATTTTTCGTCATTCGTTTTCAGGTAGACCAATTCCAGGGATCTTCGTTGTTCGATAGCTTTTTCGATAAAGTTGCACTTCTCACTTTTCGATTGTTTTTTCTCCGATAAGGCATAACGATATTCGGTAAAAAAGGTAACGATCGTCCGGTCGGGACGAATATGTCCCTTTCGGATCGGTTTCGTTAAAGTCAGTCCTTCGAGCGATCGGCAACGGCTGAGAGCAACGTAAACTTGTCCGTGGGCAAAGACTCCTTCGGGGTCAAAGATCACGTCATCAAATGTTTTGCCCTGACTTTTATGAATCGTCAAGGCCCATGCCGGTTTTAAGGGATACTGCTTGAAACTGCCTACTTTTTTTTGCGTTACCAGTTTCGATTCCGGATCGTATTCATATTGCAGGAGATTCCAGGTGTGCGGCGTAACGAGGACCGTTTCTCCCGATTCCAAGGCAACGTCAATTCCTTCGTCGGACATGGCGACGATCGTCGCCATCGTTCCGTTGACCCAAAGGCCACCGTGATTGGAAAGAAGCATTACGCGAGCTCCGACCTTCAAAGAGAGAGTCTTTTCCGTAGGAAAATTCCCGGAGAAAGTTCCTTCCGTTACCGCTTCGAAGGTTTTTTTCGGAGAGGGGAGGTCGTTTAATTTCTCTTGATTGATCCGCCCGGCTCTTTGATTCGTCGATGAGAGATAAATTCCTTTTCCGGGTGAAAAGTCGGAAGAAACTCGTCGGTTGAGAAGGTGCAGTTGTTCGTCGGTAACGGTATTGTTTCGGATCGCATTGAGTATATCTATGAATGCGGAATCGGTTTGGCGATAAATATCTTCCAGTTCGACGAGTTCGAAAGTAAAACCCTCTTTTTGTATGACCGAAGAGGAAAAAAAATAGGGAGTGGCATAGGAGTGCCGAAACCACTCGGATTCTTCCGCGGAGAGAACGGGAGATAATTGATAGAGATCGCCGATGAAGACCATTTTCAGTCCGCCGAACGGTTGATCGTTTCGGCGGGCTCGTTGCAAAAAGATATGGATGCAATCCAGAAGATCGGCTCGAAGCATCGATACCTCGTCGATGATCATCATGTCGATTCGGGAATAGAGAGGATTCTTTTGGGCTTTTTTACCGGCTTTTTCGGCATCCTGAAGAAGAACGGAGGGTTTAAAACGAAAAAAGGAGTGAATCGTTTCTCCGGAAACGTTTAAGGCTGCCACCCCGGTGGGAGCCAAAACGACCGCTCGTTGTTCGGTTGTTTTGAGAAAATACCGAAGCAGGGTAGATTTTCCCGTTCCTGCTTTTCCGGTAATAAACAGACTTTCCTTTCCGCTTTCAAGAAGTTCCGAAGCCCTTTGAAAGGCCGGGCTGAAAATAAGCCGTTCCAAAAAAACTGATCCTTTTTCCCCCGATTATAGAAGAAATCGACTAAATATCGAAGGCTTAATTTTCCTTTGTCGCCCCTTCTCCGTCCAATCGTCGACAAAAAGAGGCAATTAAAATTTTAGCCATATTATAGGAGTAAGCAGCCCGAATGAATTTTCCGTTGAATTTCTCGATGGGAAAAGCCAAAAGCTCTTCGACGAGTTCTCGGAAGAATTCCGGTTCGATATTTTCGAGATTTTTTTTCAGATCATTCATCTGATAAATCGTAAAATGGGTGCAGGCATTCGTATCGTCATAATGATTGACCTTGGCAAAAACTTCGTATTTCTTTTTCCCCTTTCCTTCTTTATAGAAGGTTTCCAAGGGTTTTTTAATGCTTTTATCTTTTCCCAGCCTCAGGACCGCTTCTTTGGCTACTTTTCGAATTTCCTCTCTTGAAGCCACCTTGCCTAAACTCTCCGTATGGCCGGAACATTTTTTTACCGGGGTCGTATTGGAATGGTCTTTTCCCAGCGTAACCAAATGGGGAAAGGCACTCTGCATTTCTTCTTGTTGGATTAAGTGAACCGCTTCATAAACGGCTTGTACGACGGAGATCAAGTACCTATCTTCCCGAACGCTTTTTATTAAAGAAGGAGGGGTCATTTCGAGGTCTTCCGGATTCGAAAAGGATTTGCCTAACTTTAAGAGGATATTTCTCTCTTCTTCCGTCAAGCTTCTCTCGGGAGGCAGGTCTTTAAAAAGTTTTAAGTCTCTCTCCATGCTTTCATTTTTATGCGGAAGAATCGAATGAATATAGGCTTTAAGACCGTACAGTTCCCGGTTGGCTTTTTCTTCGAAAACCTCCTCGATCAGGGTTAAAACCTTTTGATCGTAAACCCCCTTGGATACGATTTCCCTAACGGCATCTCTTGCCCGCAAACGGGGATATTCATCAATCCAATTTTTTACGGTTTCGATAAACTTATGGAGCTGTTCGTTGTAGCTGTCCCAGGTTTTTTTGGCGATAAATAATCCTTTGGGTTTTTGGGGAAGGTCGGATGTATACGGGAAGTCTGTTTCCGGATGGTTCGGAATGAATTTTTTCGTTAAAAAACGCTCTTTATACTCTCCCTCCAGTTGATCGGCTATGATTTTGTCTTCCTCACTTAATTTTTCGGAAGGAATTTCGGTTTCGCTCTTCGTCCGGATATAAGAGATTCCCGCTTCCAAAATATTTTTGATCAGCAGTCCGAATACTTCAAAGGGATTTACTTCGATAAAAGGTTCTTCTTTTTCCGAGGTTCCCTCGGTTTTTATTTCTTCGGGCATTAGGGACTGAAAAGAAATTTTTTTAAACTCTTTCGGAGAAGTTGGAATTTCCCGATCCCATAACTGTACGGGAAGACTCGTTCTTGCAATGCTCATCGCGTCCGCCTTTGTTTTTGAAATAAAGTAAAACATAATTTTAATTTGAATTCAATAATTTATTATTACTCCATTAATTTTTTCTTTAAATATATATAAAAATTTCTTTAATTTATCTCCTTGCTTTTTACGGTTAAAAACTTATAAAATATCCTCCTTTTTTAAGGAGGCCATTATGAGTTCCATACAATCCCCTCATCCCGTAAACTTTCGTTTCGTTACGAATGAACAAGACTTTCGTCGGTGTTATCCCGATCATTCCGAAGAGGGTAATAGAAAAGTTCTGTTTAATCTTGAGTTTGACGTATTCCCTCCCGGGAGTGCGGAGATTACGAGTTATTATTTTTCGAATTCGGGTAATCCGAAAGAGGTGGTAAAAAACGAGAAATTATCTCTGAGTTTTCATGAGAAAGGGGGGGGAAAGTTCGATCGGGGATACTCATTCGTTGCACCGGATGAGGATTCGGGGGAAGTGCACTTTACGGTCACGCCTCTTCCGAAGAAATCACTTAATGAATTGATCGTGCTCGCTTCTTTTGCTTATGAAGGAGCAGAGGATTGGAGTGCTTTTGCGAAAGTAGCATTGGACGAAAGGAGACTTCTTTGCGAGAGAGATATTACGGTTTTGTCCGTTTTTAAAAAAAATGACGGGGAGGATCCGGAATGCCGGATCTTCGCTTATGAAAGCGAAAAGCCGGCTGTTTCGAGGGAAGAAACTCCTACGAACTTATGGGGTCTGGAACTTTCGGAAGAAAAGGATTCTCCCGCGCGGACACCCTTTTCTCCTTTCGATTCATCCCCCCCTTCTCCCTCTCGAAAGGAGGTCCCTTTCCCCAATAAACGAAAATTTACTCTGAATGTGGACGGCGGGCTTATCCCGAAAGAGAAGGATTATCGTTCGGTAGGCGGTGTTTTTCAACTCTTGATTAATCCCTTCCCTCGAATGAAACCGGATATTATTTCGGAAACCATTCCTGCGGAAAACATTAAAGTGTTTTCGGACAATGCTGCAGAAGCGGAAGTCGTCGTTGAATTTACTCCATCTCCCGATGGGAATACATGTGTACCGATCGAAATGAATTGGCCGCTGCATTACCGGGCGCAACGTATCGAAATACTTGTCGGCTTATGGTTCGGAGGCAAACTCTTTTTTTCTAAAAATTGGATACATCAAGAGGACGACGGAAAAGATAGGACGGTTTTCTGCAACCGGGAAGGCCTTCTTACTCGGCAAAGTAAGGAGACGATACCTCTCCATTTCGGAGAGGAGAAGAACACGCCGCGCTCCTTGTCGGCGGTCCCCGAATTTGTCACAAGAGAAATAAGTACCTCCTTACCGTAACGGCCCGGAAAGAAACATGACCCGGCGGAGCATTTTTCGAAGCGGCTCGATGTTTTCCGGATGGCCTTCATTTTCTCGAAGGAGGGTTTCCGCATGAAGGAAGTGTTCTCTTGCTTTCGGATAATTTTTGTCTTCGAAATAAAGGCGACAGAGAAGAACCTCTAAAGTCGGATGCCCTTTTCGGCAAAGGGAGTGACATTTTTCTAAAGAGGCCAGGGCTTCTTTTTTCCGGCCTAAAAGAAGATGCAATTGCCCGGAAATGTAATGCAACATCCGACAGTCGGGAAATTTTTCGGTTAGAGCATCGAGATTTTTTTTCTTGGCTATCCATACTTCCGGGGAATCTCTTTCGAAGGAGTCAAAGAAAACGGCGACTCCTTCGGAGGAGACTCTTCCTTTTAAAAAATCTTCGGCAAGATAAAAAAAAGGGTCTGCGATCGTTTCTCGGGAAGGGCGCAATTGCCTGAAAATCTTCTTGGCCTTTTTTTCATTCCCTGCCAAAAGAGCAGCGTATCCGGATAGTTCTTCGGCCAAGGGATCGGGAAAAAATCGGAGACATTTCCGGTAATGGGCAAAGGCTTTTTCATAGTCTTTATCAATGGACATATAGCGCGATCCCGCATTGAAATGAACGGGTCCGAGAATCTCTTTTCGGTTGATTTCCCGGATGGTTTTTACGTTCGGATCGGCGTAACGATCTTCGGGAAGATGAACTCCTCGGGCAGTGGTTTCGATATTCCGGATGAAATCACCCTCTTTATGGCGAAGAAAGATGTGTCCCGGAGGGAGAGCGATGGTAAGAGGAAGATCCAATCGCTGGGCCAAGCAAAGATAGACTAAGGTCGTTCCCAAACAAATCCCCCTTCGGGAGTCGATGACTTCGGATAGATAGGAGAAACGATCGGATTGCTTCTCCGCCAGAGAGTGAGACGGGTAGTGATAGTGACGATCGAAAAAAAGGAATTGATTGATTTTGGCGATGATTTGTGCCGGAGAAGGATTCTCCGGCAGGGTCAATACGATTTGAAGAGCCATAAAATCCAGAACCGATTCGTAATGATCGATGAAGAGGGGGTGAGCTTCTTCTTTTTGCGTAATTAACAAAGCTCGCGATAAATCGATTTCCGAAGGATCCAAGGCGAGTATTTCTTCTTCCGTACGGGCCGTATGTCCCTTTAATTTTTTATGCGGTAAAAATTCCGTTAATACTTGGACGGCATTTCTTTCTCGTTCGGTAAGATAGCCGGAAGAATAAGGATTTTCCGATGAAAGAGAAAGAAGATTTTCCGGAGAGATATTTTTTGTCGAAAAATCTTTCAGAAATGGGGAACGGAAAAAGAGTTCTTCCAAATCCTTGAGAGCCAAAGATGCTTCGGGAGTATTTTCATAGAGCTTCGAAAAGGCAAGTAATTCGCTAA
>CAYGJM010000003.1:37460-37711 GCA_964350295.1 uncultured bacterium
GAAGGGATAAAAAAATCGGTATAACAATATTAAGAAAGGATCTTTTCAAAGGCTTGCCGGAGGGGTTCGTGATTCGTTATTTCTTCTACCGACGGGAGAAATCGGTAGCTCCAATTTTTGCGGGAAGGATTTCCGGGATCGTTAATTCTTTCGACCGCAGGATCGGTATGGACGAGTTCAGGAAAAAGGGCCAAGTACTCTTGAAGAAGATTGGCATGAAAGACGGAAGAGGTCGCGTGAGAGTCGGTAAG
>CAYGJM010000004.1:0-17583 GCA_964350295.1 uncultured bacterium
AGAAAAGCCGCCTTATTTTGATCCTCCATAAATTGAGCCAGCGAAGAAAGAACCGGTTCTTCACGATTCGGAAGAAAAAAGCGATCGGTTTCGGTCAATACCGGTTCTTCCCCGGCATTCCACTTATCCTTTGCCGATTCCCGCATCCATAAAAGTCTTTTTTGAATCAAAAGAAAAGCAAACTCCATATCCGATCGGACGGTTATAGAACGTTCTTCTTCTTTTTGTTCCGAAAGACTATGGATAACGGGATCGGCAAGCAACAAGACACCGAGAAAAAAGAGCCGAAAAATGCGTTTTTCCATGACTGCTCAAAGTTTATAAACAACGTGGATTCCGTTTCTGATGGGCAATAACAGATGCTCCGTTCCGGGCTCCCGGGAAATCCGTTCATTGAATGCATGCATTTTCTTTTCTCCGATTTTTTTCGGATCGACGACACCCCCCTTACGGAGAGTGTCGTCGAATAATAAAACACCTCCCCGACGAAGTTTGGGAAGCAGGGAATCATAATAGAACGGATAGGAAGATTTATCGGCATCTATGAAAGCCAAATCCACCTCTTCTCTCGTTTGCTCGATACAAGTGGCTGCCGGACCGTGAAAAACGGAAATTTTCGACCCGTCCGGATGTTTCTCAAAGTACCTTTTTGCTATTTTGAGGTAATCCTCATTAACGTCTGCCGTTATGACTTTTCCGTTTTTCGAAGTTCCTTCCGCCAAAGAAAGAGCCGAAAAGCCCGTGAAAGTACCCAAATCCAGAATCCGTTCGGCTCCGGTTAATCGAGCAAATAATCGCAAAAGAGAACTCACCAACGGCCCGGAAATCATTTCTCCTTTGTCGACCTCCTCCGTCGTTCGGATAAACAATTCTTGTAAAAGAGGAGAAAGAGGCGAAGAATAGTCTAAAAGATAACGATACAGTCGGGCATCAATCATAATTTATTGCACTTTTTTCCTGAAAGAGACTAAGATACCGGCAATTCTTCTTTTATTCAATGAGGCGATGTCCCTTCCATGAGTCTTCCTCCTTTTCCTCCCCTGCTCCCCCCTTATAATCCATCCATTCCCCTCCGGGAAGTGTTGCAGGAAAGAGCCCTAACTCACCCCTTTCATCTGATTGCCCTTGCCATTTTCTTATGCGCCATCACACATACCCTATTAGCCCATCAAATTTCTCACCTCGCTCATTTTTTGGAAAAAAAATGGGATAAAAAACATCCGAATCAAAAAGGAGAGGGAAATTATCACTTCGGTATCGAAGTCCTGCGATTTCTGAGTGAAGTAGAAATCATTTTTGCCATATGGGTCATCCCTCTTCTGGGAGCCATCGCTTTTTTCTGGAATCGAGAAACGGCCGTTCACTACTTAAATACGACCAATTATAACGAAGCTCTTTTTGTCATTGTTATTATGGTTTTGGCTTCCACCAAACCTATTTTGCACACGGCTCGTTTCTGTTTGAAAGGACTGGCCGGCCTCTTCGGGAACACCGTTATGGCCTGGTGGCTGATCATTCTGACATTCTGCCCCATCTTGGGATCCTTTATTACCGAACCCGGAGCCATGACCCTGGGAGCCCTGTTATTGAAACAACAATTCTATTGCTATAAACCTTCCAAAAAACTGGCTTATGCCACCTTGGGACTCCTCTTCGTAAATATTTCAATCGGAGGGGTACTAACGAACTTTGCCGCTCCCCCCATTCTTATGGTAGCCTCCAAGTGGAATTGGTCCAATGCCTTTATGTTTCGTTATTTCGGGATTAAATCCGTTCTCTCGATCCTGGTTTCCAATCTTCTTTATTTTGCCTTTTTCTTTCGAGAGCTTCGTCGTTTTCGGACAAAGGAGCAAAAAGAGGATCCAATCCACTCTCTGCATCCGATGCCTTTGTGGGTTATTTTCACGCACATCTGTTTTCTGGTGGGCATCGTATTTTTTGCTCATTATTCCATAGTACTGATCGGCCTTTTATTTTTGTTTATCGCCTTTCACCAAGCGACGGCTCCCTATCAAGAGCCCCTTTCCTTAAAGGGACCCGTTTTGGTCGGTTCCTTCTTAGCCGGACTTGTCGTTCACGGGGGATTGCAATCCTGGTGGATAGAACCGATTATTAAGAGCTTATCAGCCGTTCCTCTTATGATCACGACGACCGCTCTCACGGCTTTTAATGATAATGCCTTAATGACTTATTTGAGCTCCCTGATTCAGAACCTCTCTCCGAGCTTGAAATATGCAGTCGTTAGCGGAGCGGTAGCCGGCGGCGGATTAACGGTCATTGCCAACGCCCCGAATCCGGCCGGCCAGTTTTTATTAAAGGAATATTTTGAAGACGGAATTTCTCCCCTGGACCTCTTTTTAGCAGCCCTGCTGCCTACTTTACTCATCCTCGGCGCTTCGATTTTTTGCCTAAACCGCTGCTTTCCTTAAAGAATTTCTTCGTCGGGTAATTTTTTCGGTAGCTTTCGCTTTCCTTTTCGTTTTTGAGGATCCTCAAAGGGTTCCTCTTCTTCTCGCCCTCTTTCGGCCTCCTCGGCCATATCAACATAGGTCTCACGAAAAACTCTTTTGCGATCATCCGATAAGCCGTTCCCCTCCGAATGAATCGGAGCATCCGGATAGATATAGGGTTCGAAAATCTCCTCTTCCGAAGGTAAAGACCGAGAGCTAATAGGTGTTATTTGACTTGTAAAACTCATAAGTACATTATACACAATATGTAATAGATAGTCAACTCCTTTTTATTTTCATTCTAAAGAAGGGGGTATCCCCTAAAATTGATAAAAAAAAAACGATCGGCTATGATGACTCCCTTATTCCCTTGGCTTATCATGTTTAATCGATTTTTTATCTTTTATCTTCTCCTCGGCATCTCTGCTTTTCTATCAAGTGAAGAGCCTTTTTCTTTAAAAAAAAGCTTTGAAAAGGCCGCTCCGGGAGATTTTCTCGTTTTTTCCCACAATAAAAATATCACCCTTTTTCATGTTTTTGCCAAAGAAAATAACGGCTTTATCATCGAAGAAATCTCAGCTTTTTCGGATGTTCGAGATACCTTTCATTCGGACTGGCAACGTTGGATCAATGAAGGAGCTCCCGGACATACTTCTTGGGTCATGTATGAACTGCATCCCGAAGGAAAAAATAGGAATCTTATTTATTCTTTCTCTCAAAGAAACTGGCAAACGCTCTATCCGGAAGAGCAAATTTTCCCGACTTTATTTTCTCTGAAGTTTCATAAAATTCCGGATAGAAAAAGAAAAAAAGCCGGTCCCTCTCCGGCTCCCGGAGAGCCGGATCGCCGCCCTCCGTGGAATCCCCCGATTTTTGCCAACGGCATTAGTATTCCCTCTTCCTGTGATGCCTACGAGGCCGTTTGGCCCGATGACGGCTCCGTACTGGCCGGTAAAAAAATCGAAATTTACCTCCCCGAAGATCAGGATCTTTTTCCGACTTATTTTCCCTTCCGCATACAGATTTTCAATCACCTGACTTCGGCAAAGATGAGGGTTATCGATTCGGGAAAATCCTTCCGATCGATACGTTCCGGTCTTCCGCTTCTTCCGCCCTCTTTACTAACCGACCATTATTCCCCGGAGGGGGACCTGATTTTTCAATTAAAAACCGATCCGAAAATAAAAAGCTTTCGCGTATATGCCCGTGAAAAAGAAGGCTATGAATTACGGGAAATCCCTCATATCGAGAAAGAAGGGCCCTCCTCTTTTACCGTACGCATCGCCAATGAAACGATTCTCCGGCTATTGGATCCGGAAAAGTCCTATTATTTTTCGTTTGAACCGGATAATCGAAGCGATCTACGTATAGAAACTCCCAAACCCCTAAAACCCCTTATGCAACATGTCTCTTTATAAACGTCTCCAACTGCATAAATATTTTCCTCGTACCTTCATAAAAAAATTCTACCGTCTGAAAGAGGAAATCCGAGCGAACCGAAAAAATATATCCCCCTTTCTCTATGAAAAATGGAAAAAACAAGTGGCATGCATTGAAGAAGCTCTTGCCCGGAAAGACCGATTGACTGCCCGGCAACTTACCGAAGAGCTATCGCAAATGACCTATTCCTCTCTGAAAAAAACGTCATTCCGCCGGTTTTCCGGATTTTTTTTTGAATTTACTTTTACCTTACTTCTGGTAGCAACCGTCCACCGACTTTGTTTCCAACTCTACCAAATACCTTCGGGATCCATGCGACCGACCCTGATGGAAAAAGATCGCCTGATTGCCACGAAATCCAATTTCGGAATCAATTCTCCCTTCGGAACCTCTCATCTTTTTTTTCGCCCATCGAGTTTACACAGGGGAAACATCCTTATTTTTTCGGCCGATGGCCTCCCGATGGATGACAATCGATCGAAGTATCTTTTTATCTTTCCCGCAAAAAAGCAACTCGTCAAAAGGCTGATCGGGAAACCGGGAGATACCCTCTATTTTTACGGAGGAAAAGTCTACGGCCTCGATGCCGCAGGAAATGAAATCCCGGAATTTCAAACGGCAGACGTTTTTCAAAATTTGTACCACGTTCCCTTTATTTCTCTTGACGGAAAGATCATTACCGATCGAGAAAATACGAGTTATCTCTATCAAATGAATCAAAAAGTGGCCAAGTTTTTCCCGGGCTCAAACGGACGTTATCAAGGGCGTTTTTTTTCGGATAACGAATGGAAAAAAGAAACCGAAGACAATGCCTACCGAAACCTTTGGGGAATTCAAAATTTTGCTCCGGCCGTTATTGTATCTCGACCGCAAGCCCTGAAAAGAGGTTGTCCGAAGGAACTTCTCACCGAAGACTATTATTTGGAACTGGAACATACGCCTCGCATTTCCGATCCCGAGCCTCGTCTCGCTCCGGATTTGCAGGGAAGGATTCGACCCTGCCTCTCAACGGAAAAAACCTATATTCCTCTTGATGCAAGCAAACTGCTAAAGCTGCGGGAAGCCCTGACGACGAGTCGCTTCGTCGTAAAGGAAGAAAAAGCCGGTAACTACCGCATCGGACGAAGCTTTACTCCGGGTCCCCACCATCCCCGCCTCCCGGGGATTCCGAACGGAACCTACGAATGGATCCGAGGGACGGCTTACCGTATTTCTTCCGGAGGAAAAGCCCAACCATTACCCGAATCGCACCCTTTATACGCAACCGACCCCGAACTCATTCAAAAGCTATTTAATATGGGTGTCCATATGCTTCGACCCTTTGACCCGAGCTTTCATTACGGAAACGTTCCGGCCTCTCGCCATGCTTACTTCCGAGAGGGAGACCTCTATGTTATGGGAGCCCCTCTCTTTCACCGGGAGGATCCGGAACTCATTCGATTCCGGGAAAGAGAAAGCCTAAAAGTTCATGGTTTTACCGATTCCGGGATCCCCGATCGGGAACGCATCTTACGATATGGCTTGAAAGTACCGGCCGGCCAATACCTGCTTTTGGGAGATAATACGGAAAACAGCGCCGATTCCCGGGACTTTGGATTCGTTCCGGAAAAAAACATCCAAGGTTCCCCGGCTCTGATTTTTCTCCCTCGCTATAAGCGTCCGGATCAAAATCATCTCGACTATCTCAACTTTTCGAATCTATTGACTTGGTCTCTTTTGATCGGAGGGACGGGATACGCTCTCCGGCGAAGAAGGAAAATCCATCGGATGCCGTTATGACAGCACCTTGCGTATCGAAATAAATACTTCTTCTCCGTTGATATCCCAAGCCGTTCCTTGTATGTTTTTTTCGAAAATAACACGGACGGCTAGGGTCTCTCCTTGAATATAGGCATCATGATTCAAAAAGCTCTGCCGCATCGCTTCCGAACCGGTCAACCGGACCTCGATACGGTCGGTTTTTTCCAATCCCGCCTCTTTTCGCATCGTCTGAATTTTATTGACCAGCTCTCTGGCTTTCCCTTCCTCGACTAATACGGGCGTCAACATCGTATCCAAGGCTACCGTAATCACCCCTCGATTCACGGCAACCATCCCTTCCTTCACCTCTCGCTGCCATTGAATATCTTCTTCTTCAAGTGCGAATCGTTCTCCTTCCACGGTGATTTCGATTTTCTTCTCCTTAAAAAAAGTGCGTACGTCATCGGGACCCAATTGCTCGAGGCAAGAGCGTACGGCAGGCATCCGCTTCCCGACTTTTTTTCCCAAGACTCGAAAATTCGGAATCATTTTCAAATCAACTAACTCTCTTTCATCCCCGTGAAAAAGAACTTCCTTTACATTCAACTCTTCGCGAATCAGATGCACCTGATCGATTAAAAAATCCTTTTCCGGAGAATCTCCCAAGGCTATATGCAATCGGAGCAAGGGTTGGCGAACTTTGATTTTATGTTCCTTGCGCAAGGCATGTCCCAAATTCACGGCCGTCTGAAGCGCTTCCATTTTACCCTCCAAGGGAAGATCTCTGGCATCCTTTTGATAAGCGGGATAATCGCACAAATGTACCGAAGGAGCTTCTTTTTCTCCCGTTCGCAGATTACGATAGACCGTTTCCGTCAGGAAAGGAATAAAAGGAGCCATTACCTTTGACGACTCCCGTAGTACGGTATAAAGCGTTGAAAAAGCCTCGTCTCGATCGGCACAGGCCTCGGCATTCCAAAATCGTCTTCTCGACCGACGAATATACCAATTCGTCAATCCGTCAATAAAACGGGTAATCGGTTCAACGGCTTCGGAGAGATCATAGACATCCAAAGCCTTTTCAACCTCTTGAATCAAACGGTGCAAAAGGGATGTGATCCATCCGTCGAGAAAAACAGCAGGCCGTCGAAAATCCTTTTCGGGATTCCAGTTATAAATTTTAGCATAGGTGACGAAAAAATTATGTGCATTCCAAAAGGGCAATAGAACGGACCGAAACGTTTGCTCCACTCCTTTCTCCCGAAAGCACATATCTTCCCCTTTCACGACGGGGCTCTGCAAAAGATAGAGGCGAAGGGCATCCGCTCCGGAAACTTGAACAAGGTTCATCGGGTCGGGATAATTTTTCAATCTCTTGGACATTTTTTGTCCGTCTTCGGCCAAAACGATTCCGTTCACCACGACATTCTCGAAAGCGGAAGAGTCAAACAAGGCTGCCGCCAAAACGGTTAAGGTATAAAACCAGCCTCTCGTCTGATCGATTCCTTCCGCGATAAAATCGGCCGGAAACGTCTTACGGAAAAGATCCGCGTTCTCAAAAGGATAATGGTTCTGTGCATAAGGCATGGAGCCCGACTCAAACCAACAGTCGAAAACTCCTTCGGTTCTTCGAAATTTCTTTCCCCGTTCATCCGTAAATTCCAAGGTATCGATAAAATGAAGGTGGAGATCCTCGGGCGAGGTTTTCGTATATTTTTTCAGCTCCTCGACGCTCCCGATTACGATACGCTCTCCGTCTTCGGCCTCCCAAACGGGTATGGGGGTTCCCCAATAACGATAGCGACTGACCGCCCAATCTCTTGCCCCTTCCAGCCATTTCCCGAAACGTCCTTTTTTGATATGCGAAGGCATCCAATGAATTCGTTCGTTAATCGCAATCATTTTGTCTTTAATTTTTTCCACGGCAACGAACCAGGAATCGGTTAGGCGGTAAATCAAAGGGGTATCACTTCTCCAACAAAAGGGATATCTGTGACGACAAGTTCCCCGATAAAATAACTTTCCTTGACGTTTTAATGTCGCTATAATTTCCTTATCGGCATCTTTAACGTAAACTCCCCGATAATCGGACACGGCATCCGTATAACAACCGTTTTGATCGACCGGACAAACGGGTTCGATTCCGGCCTTTTGACAGACGAAGAAATCATCCTCCCCGAATCCGGGAGCTGCATGGACGATTCCGGTTCCGTCCGTTGTCGTGACGAAATCGGCAAGAAGAACCCGAAACGGAGAAGCCCCGATGAAATAATCGAACGGAGGATGATACGTCATCCCTTCCAGATCTTTGCCGCGCACTTCTTCAAGTACCTCATAGTCCTTCGGATCCTTGAAATAAACCGTCAGACGATCCTTGGCCAACAGATATTTTTTCCCCTTATGGGCAATTTTTACGTAATCGATCTCCGGAGCTACGCATACCGCTAAATTAGCCGGTAACGTCCAGGGGGTCGTGGTCCACACCAAAAGAGAAACATCCGAATCCTTCAAGGGAAATTCCGCAACGATCGAGGGATCATCTACTTCCCGATAGTTGAGATTCGCCTCGAAATTCGATAAGGGGGTGCCTAATTTCGTTGAAAAAGGCATGACCTTAAAACCCTTATAAATCAAATCCTTTCGATACAATGCAGCAAAAACCCACCAGACCGATTCCATATAAGAGAAGTCCATGGTTCGATACGTTTTTTCAAAATCGACCCATCTGCCCAAACGAGTGACGACGCTCTTCCATTCTTCCGAATAACGAAGAACGATTTTACGACATTCCTCATTGAATTTCGGAATGCCGTAATCCATGATCGCGCCTCGACCGGAAAGACCATGCCCTTTTTCCACCTCATTTTCTACGGGAAGACCGTGGCAATCCCAGCCGAATCTTCGGGGAACGTAAAAGCCCTTCATCGTCTTATAACGACCGATCGCGTCTTTGATCGTTCCGGCCAGAATATGACCGTAGTGAGGTAATCCGGTGGCGAAAGGGGGACCGTCAAAAAAAGAATAGGAAACGGAGTCTTCTCTCTCTTCCAAAGAACGTTCGAAAATCCGATGCTCTTTCCAAAAGGCCAACACCTCCTCTTCCAAATCGACCAAAGATTGTTTTTCCAAGGATGTAAACATGCGTCGGCTCACTTATTTTTTGAAAAAAGATGGTACTGCATCGAGTAATTCTCGTCCATAGGATGAAAAAATTAAAAAAAATATAATTAGTAAATAAAAAAATGACCTCTAATTAGCAGTTAACATTAATGATTGTCTTGTTTATAATTATTTGCAAAAAACTATTGAGGTTCTATGAATATTTCATCTCCCTTTTCTTTCCTGACCGATCTTTTCTCCGGTCCGGAAGAGACCCTTAAAAAAATCGTTCCCCTTAATCAGGGTAAATTCACTTACCAAGCCAAGATCTCCGGACAACCGAATCACAACTGTTCGGAAGCCGAACAACGAAATGAATGCTACTTCAAAATTCCGGAATGGCTTCGGATTAGCTGCCAAAAAAGTACGGATAGTAACGGCTGCGATATCACTTTTCAGGGAACGAGAGAAAACCCGCAAACCTTTGATGCGGAAACTAAACTCCTTACCCGAAAAATGGATCCCGGTAGCCTTTCCGCCGATGACCTTAAAATGCTTAACATTTTAAAAAAATCCTTTCCTTCCGCAGCTCTTCTTCCCGAACGCGAACCCGGTCTCTTCTTCGATAAAAACCGTATTACTCTGACATCCTTCGTTGATTTCGCAAAAGAGGCCAACGGTTCTTTTTCGTATGAAATCAATTATGCCAACCTACCTCGTCTCAAAGAACGTCTGGCCATACCCGTCGAAGGAACGTACGGTTTCGTTTTGCAAGGAAGTGACGAGGAGTCCCGCCTAACCGTTTCCTTGACGGGAGAACTCGACCAAAAAATCAAAACTCCGGCTTCCGAAATGCACGTTTATAAAAATGAGACGCATTGGATCGCCGAAGGGCCCTCTTTTCTTGTTTCACCGCTTTGTGCATCGATGAATACCTTTCGTCCCGAACAAACGATTGCCGGAGTCACTTCGGAAGGCCTTTCCTATTGCATCCTTTATCCAACGGCAGAGGAAGCTATGAATAAAACGGGGCTTCCCTATACCTCCTTTTTCTCTTTGGAAGGACAAGGCCTTTCCGCTCGCCTGCGCAACCTTTATGATAAGCATATCGGGCATCGAGAGCTCAAGGATATTGCCCCCTATGGCCTCGGTCTATTATTGACTCTTTCCGGAGTCGGATATACCTATCAAAAAGTTTCGCAACTAAAAAGTACGAAAACCTCCCTTCTTCAGAAAATCGTCGGGTTGGCCGTCGGAACGTTCATAACGATGACGGGAGTCGGTATCATCGGCTATCGGATGCATAAAGATGCCCTCCGCTCATAAATAACCGGATAATCGAAAAATTACGTGAAAATTCTTGATAAGAAAGATTTCGCGGAGGTATCATCTCAGTTTCCATGATTTTAATCGATCGTGGAAACGGAATCTTTGCGAAATGAAATTGAAGTCACTTCTGAATCGATTCACGGTAATTACATTTTTTAAACAGGCTACGAGCAAACGGCTTCGAACGTATTCGATATCCGTTTTATCGTGCATTAGGAGAATTTAGCAATGGCTAAGAAGTTATATGTAGGGAACTTACCCCATGCCGTTAACAACGGTGAACTGCAAAAAATATTTGAACCCTATGGCACCGTGGTGTCCGCACATGTCATTATGGACAGAGATGCGGGTCGATCCAAAGGTTTCGGTTTCGTGGAAATGAGTACTCAGGAAGAGGCTCAAGCAGCGATTGAAGGATTAAACGGCTCGGAAGTCGGCGGTCGCCCTCTTACGGTTAATGAAGCCAGACCCCAAGAGCGTACAATGAGCAGAGGCCCTGCCGGAGGAAACCGAGGCGGTCCCGGAAGACCCGGAGGACGAAGAGGCTTCTAGTCTCTTCTTTTGAAGGTAATTCGATAAAGGCCTTGAAGATCTTTTTGATCTTCAAGGCCTTTTGTTTTAGAGAGAAGAAAAGGGATTGGAAGAGTCCGAAAAACCTCGCGAGGTTTGCCGTCTTTTGATTTCGGAGCGAATGGAATACAACAGATCCCGATCAAAGTCCTTATTGGCGGCCCAATGCAAATATTGCAAGGGTATTTCCTTCATCGGTCGTCCTTTATGTTTTCCTAACGGCATGGCCTTCAACCGAATCGGTTTTTCCAAAATTTTTCTTAACTGATCGACGGTTTTATAATTTCCGGCCAATCTTCGAAAAACTTCTATATTGACGATCACGTCATTAAGCGCTCGATGAGCTCCTTCTTCATGGATATTGAAATGCTCTCGAAGATATTCCAAGGAATTTTTCGGACTTTCTCCATACAATCTGGCCATTCGAAGCGTATCGAAAGAAAGATTATTTTTGATGGAGCAAGGTATACGAAACTTTTTAGCATCTCTCTGAATGAGGTGTATATCAAAAGCGACTCCGTGTCCGATGATAATATGATTACCTATCAAAGCCAGAATTTCGGGGAGAACGGTTTGTATTTTCGGCTTCCCGGAAACCATTTCCTGGGTGATATGGTGTACTTTCATAGACTCCGGAGAAATAGCCATACCCGGATCTACTAAAGTATCAAAGCGCTCTAAATCCTTATCCAGGGTAAACAAGGCAACGGCCACTTCTATGATTTGATCCCCTTCCCAATCTAATCCCGTTGCTTCGCAATCGATACAAACAAAAGTCGTTTTATGCATGGGTCTCCCGATTCATATAGGGGGTAATTTTTGCAAGAAGCTCAGTCCGTCCCGTGTTTTTCGGAACTGAATAAAAAAGAGTCGGTAGATCTTTTACGGGTAAGGCATCCAAAATATTTTTTACGTGTACAGTCAAAACATTTTTTGATAATTTATCGATTTTCGTAAAGACGAGAATAACGGGTCTTTGATGATAATTCACCCACTCCAAAAATTGAATATCCTGTTCGCTCGGCACTCTTCTGATATCCAAGAGCATCAAAATAAGCCGTAAGGGCTCTCGTTTTTCAATATAAGCCTCCGTCATGGCCTTCCAGGAGGCTTTTTCTTCGGGCGAGACTTGCGCATAGCCGTAACCGGGCAAGTCGCAAAATAAGCATCTATCTTCCCACTGAAAAAAATTTAACAAACGGGTTTTTCCCGGTTTTTGCGATGTTTTTACCAAGCCTTTGGTCCGAAATAAATGGTTCAGTAAACTTGACTTGCCGACATTCGATCGACCTGCCACCGCTATCTCCGGCAAGGGTGTTCCCCGACTCGGAACTCGCGGACAGTGTTGTAGTAATTTACAGCTTTTTAAAAAGCGGACTTGATTAAAAGCAAATTTTTTCATAGAGAGACTCTATCGTTATTTTTCTGGAATCTCCCTCGTGCTCCAGAATAATGTCCAGCCGCTTTTTCGGCAAAAGAGAGCGCACGCCTTCGGCCCATTCGATACAACAAACTCCTCCGGCATGTAAATATTCATCCAATCCCAACTCCGAAAATTGCCTTGCGTCGGCAAGACGATATAAATCAAAATGATAAAGAGGCAGCCTGCCTCCTTCATAAATATTGAGGTAAGTAAAAGTGGGGCTGTGAACGCCGGCAGGCTCTCCTTTCTGCAGAGCATCGACGATTCCCCGAACTAAAGTCGTCTTTCCCGAACCGAGATCCCCGTACAAAGCCAAAAGCTGATTCTCGGAAAGGCTACTTCCGATTTTTCGCCCTAATGCAAAAGTCTCCTCGTCGGAAAGGGTGTAAAACTCCATTTTCATTGTAAGGGCTAACCTTCCAACCATTCCCGCACATAAGGAAGGAACTCTTCATGCTCGGAAAGAGTCTCTATAAAATCGGTTAATTTTTCTTCCGCAAGCTGTGATTGAATGAAATTCAAAAAGTTTTTTTCTATTTCGAATCGATTCTGATTTTGAATTTCTTCCAAAGTAAATGACTTTACGTAACGTTTCGTAAATTCTTCCACGACGGCTTCTTTCGAATTAAAAATTTCCCCCGTTACGACCGATGAAAAAACTACTTTCATGACGGGCGCGTCTCGCACTTCAATATAATTTTTAATAATTTCCGGATCTTCGGAAACATAAAATCTCTTCACGACGAGCCCGTCTTTTCTCTCCGTATTTTCCGGACAATGAGCCACCCAATCGTAAATGGCATCCTGAGGATTCGGATGTGTATTATCCGCAAATACCTTGCCGGAAAAAGGACAGATATAAACTTTTTTCGTCTCTTCATTCACTACGGAATCCCGGCGACCGACGAGTAAACGCGTTTCTCTCCAAAGTTTTCCTTCCCCTTCCAAAATTTCGAGAGCCTCTTCAAGACTTCTGAAAATCATTTTATGAAAAGGAGAAGCTACCGGATGTAAATGATATTTTTTTTCAACGAAATACAAATAATTATTAATGAGATTCGGCTTTCTCTTGTGCTTTAAATAGGAAAGAAAATCGCTTTTCAAATCCGGATCAATCGTTTCTTTGGTCATGACGGCTCCACTCATATCTCGATGAATAACTTTTTAAATAAAAAATTAGAACCAAGATAGCTTAAAATCCATTTATCTTCAAGAGCCTTTTCGTTTATGCTTTACTAAATTCTAAAAAAACAATATTATCGTTAACTTAAATAAGAAACCGTATATTAATTGAATTTATTCTTAAATTAGGATTTAAAATATTTAAAACCCGGACTTTTAATTATGGGATTATATATTAAAGAATTAAATATCGACGGATACGAAAAAGTCATCCACGCCGAGTGTTCCGAAACGGGCCTTCACGCATTTATTGCCGTGCATGACATCTCTTCGGGTCCGGCACTCGGAGGAACCCGAATGATTCCTTATCGCTGCGAAGAAGAAGCTCTTCGGGACGTCCTTCTGCTTGCCGAAGGAATGACCTATAAATCGGTTATGGCCGGACTACCCTGCGGCGGGGGCAAAAGCGTGATCGCCATCCGTCCCGAAATCGGGAAAACCCCTGCCTTACTACGAGCCTTCGGAGAGGTCCTGAACTACTTAAACGGGATCTATATTTGTGCCGAAGATATGGGTTGCACGCCCGAAGATCTGGAAATCATCCGAAGCGTTTCCCCACATGTATTAGGCTTAAATGAAGGCAGCGGGGACCCGTCCCGTTTTACCGCTCGAGGCGTTTTCCGGGGGATCGAATCCTCCGCAGCTTATCTTTGGGGATCTTCTTCTCTGAAAGGGAAAACCGTCTTGATACAAGGGGTGGGTAGCGTCGGAGAAAAATTAGCGGAACATCTCTTTTGGGCAGGTGCCTCCCTTTTGATTGCCGACACCGATCCGGCCAAAACGGCTCGAATCGCTCATGAATACGGCGCCCGAATCATTCCCTTGGAAGAAGTGTACGCTACTCCCTGCGATATTTTTGCTCCTTGCGCCGGAGGAGGCATCCTTAATAAAACGACGATTCCTTCTCTCTCCTGTCACCTGGTAGCCGGCGGAGCCAATAATCAATTAGGAGAGAAAGCCGATGCACGGCGATTGGCCGAGAAGGGAATTCTGTATGCGCCCGATTACGTCATCAATTGCGGCGGCGTTATTAGCGTAGCTTCCGATTTTGATAGGAAAAACATCACCCCGGCCGTCATTCGCGATAAAACCGAACTCGTTTATTCCCGACTGCCCGAAATCTATGAAAGAGCGACACAGGAAGGTTTGACGACGGCGCAAGCTGCCGATCAAATGGTCATCGAGACACTGACGAAAATACAAAACGAGAAAAATGCAATCGCGTAACTCCTCCAAACTGCTCCGAACGCTCGAAGAGATCTTTTCTTCCCGGATCCAAAAGGCTTTTCCCGCTCTTTCTCCGGAAGAAATTGCTTCGGCAACCGAAATCACTCCTACTGCCTCATCCGAGCACGGTCACTATCAATGCAACGCTTCCTTCAAACTCGCAAAAATCCTCCGGGAAAGCCCTCGATCGGTCGCCGAAAAACTCCTTGATTTCACAGATGATCGAATTGCCGAAGTCCGATTGGCCGGACCCGGATTCATTAATATGACTCTTTCCGAACGCTTTTTGGAAACACTCCTTTCGGAACTTCTTCAAGATCCCCGACTGGGAGCAAAGAAAACCGAAAAACCCGAAAAAGTCATCGTGGAGTTTTCCTCTCCCAATACGGCCAAAGAACTACATGTCGGTCATTTGCGATCGACGATTATCGGAGACTGTCTGGCTAATTTTTTTGAATTTGCGGGACATGAAGTCCTTCGCCTGAATCACGTCGGCGATTGGGGTACCCCTTTCGGCATGCTTATCGCTTTTTTACGAGACCAGCATCCGGACGTTCTTACGGGGAAAACCGAAACGGATCTTTCGCATCTGGCAAAATGGTATAAGGAAAGCCGAAAAAAATTCGATGAAGACGATTCGTTTAAAAAACGTTCTCGGGAACAGGTCGTACGACTTCAATCGATGGACCCGAAAGCTTTGCAAGCTTGGGACTTGATCTGCGACATCTCGCGAACGGCTTATGAAGAAATCTATCGCCTTTTAAACGTTCGTATTCAAGAGAGAGGGGAATCCTTTTATCGCGACTGCCTTTCGCATATCGTTCGACTTTTTGAGGAGAAGGATTTAGTGACTATCTCGGACGGAGCCAAATGTCTTTTCCTGCCCGACTTTTTCTCCCCGGACGGATCTCCTCTTCCCTTAATGATCGAAAAAGCCGACGGAGGATATACCTATGCCACCACCGATTTGGCCGCATTGCAACAAAGAATCCGAGAAGAGGGTGCCGACAGGATTCTCTATGTCGTCGATAACGGGCAGTCCCTTCACTTCCGCATGTTTTTTAAGGCAGCCGAAATGGCCGGTTTCTTTTCGAAAAAAACCGTTCGAGTCGAACACGTCCCCTTCGGACTGGTACTCGGAACGGACGGGAAAAAATACAAAACTCGTTCGGGTGAGTCGGAAAAATTAATCGATCTTTTACACACGGCCGTGGATAAAGCCTTATCGATTCTAAAGGAACGATCGACCTCCATTCCCCCCGCCGAACGTCCGGAATCAGCCGAAATTTTAGGAATAAACGCCATAAAATATGCCGATCTTTCCGGAGTCAGGACGAAGGATTACCGATTCGGTTACGAAAAAATGCTGCAATTCGAAGGAAATACCGCCGCATTTCTTTTATACGCTTATGTGCGTATTCTCGCCATCGGAGAAAAAGCACAATTCGATTTTCTTCCGAAGGATGCGCAAAAAATCATTCTTTCTCATCCGACGGAAACGGAGCTGGCTCTTCATATCCTTCGCTTCCCCGATGTTTTATACGGGATCGAAGAATCGCTTCTTCCGAATCGCCTTTGCGATTATCTGTATGATTTGGCTAATAAATTCCATGCCTTCTTTCGAGACTGTCGGGTAATCGGCTCTCCGGAAGAGACCCCTCGCCTTCTTCTGCTTTCCTTAACCAAAAGGGTCTTTGAAATCGGCTTCCGTATTTTGGGTTTAAAAACGCTACGGCGCATGTAACGAAGAATTACATTCGTTTTTTGAATCCGCTATATAACCCCAAGGCCGTTAAGAAGCCCAACGGAATAAAGACCAGGTAAACATATCCCGGAAGAGAAATACCTATCACGAGCAAAAACAAAACAACGAATTGAAGGGCCGTCGTTATTTTTCCCCAAACGATCGACTTGAATTCAAAGGATTCCCAAGCTCCGGCAATCGTAATATAGAGCCCCAAAAGAAAAAGAAAAAAATCTCGGGAAATCACCGCCGCCATGATCCAAAGGGTAATATGACGGGTAACCACCAAAATACCGAGAGCGAAATAAACAAAAAATTTATCCATGATCGGATCCAAAACAGCTCCCAGCTGGCTCACCGTTTTGTGTTTCCTGGCATAGTAGCCGTCCAGACAATCGCTGATCACGGCCAAAATAATGGCTCCCACACGAACGATAACACTGTCAACGGTAAACAAAAAAGCCGCAGGCAAGCGGAGAAGGGTCAAGGCATTGGACAAAGTAAGCATAAAAGCCGCATCAATCCTTTTTTAATTTTTTCAGTTTTTGCTTTCGATAGAGCTTATACAGGAAAAAAGACGCAAAGGAAACGGTAAAAATCAGCAACAAGGAAATATTCACCCGATGCATATAATGCAAAACCAACGGATAATGATCAGCCAATGCATAGGAGGCATAAAATAAAGTCGTATTGGAAGCTAAACAAGCTACACCGTCCACAAGCAAAAATTTCCGAAAGGGAACGCCTCCCATTCCGGCCGACATAAACAAAAAATTCCGTATGCCGAAGGGAATAAAACGACCGATCAAAAGAGTAATCATTCCGTATTTGGCATAGAAGGCACTGACTTTCAGCATTTGCTTATTATCCGCCAGCTTCCCTGCCCACTTCTTCCCTTTTAACCGAGGAATAAGATTTCTTCCGATCCCATACGAAACCCAATCGGAAAGATAGCAGCCCAGAAAAACGAAAATGAACATTTTTAAGGGTGACCCGGGAATAGCCGTTGCGGCAAGAACCGCACTCATAACGATGAGGATGTCCTCGCTGATAGGAAGATTGATTCCCGCCAGCATCAGCAGAAAAAAAACCCACCAATGGGCATCCGGTGCATGCCTTGCTATAAAATCAATCAACATATCCATAGTAAAGCCACAAGACTATAAACCGTTACCTTCTTAACGGCAACTTCTTTTACGAAGTAACCCCTATAATTTTATCTTTAAAGCAAGTTCCATTCCGACTCAATGAGAAAAATGGGAAAAGGGATTTTTTTCGTAAAAAACTCACCCTTTTAAAGAGAAATCAACCGGAAAATCCAAAGTGGTGGTGGGAAAGGCAAATTCCGCCCCGTGCTTTCGAACGATTTTTCCGATTTC
>CAYGJM010000004.1:17593-30969 GCA_964350295.1 uncultured bacterium
CCTTAAGGGGGCTGCCTTGGTAAAGGTATAGATCAAAATGCTTAAGGAGCTTGCAGCAAATTCTTGAAAATCAACTATTTGATGGTTTTTTTCATCGGTATGGGGACAATCGGAAATATACTTCCTCAGATCGGCAATCAAGGCCTCCACTTTATTGAAATCCTCATAGCGAACTCCGATAACATGTCTGAAACAACGGTGCGTCATACGCGATCGGTTGATCACGATCTTCGACGAAAAAAGAGAATTCGGAATATAAAGAGGTTCTTTGTTCAATCCTCGTATTTTCGTCAAATAATAACCGATATGTTCTACCATCCCTTCGATTTGCTTGTCCGAAGTATAAATTTGATCCCCTACCTTAAAAGGCCGCGTGACATGCACCATAAAGCCGCCGAAAAAATTGGCAACGATATCCTTGGCAGCAAAACCGATGGCCAAACCGCCGACTCCGCCGAAGGCAATCAGGGCTCCGAGACGAACTCCCAAAGTATCCAAAGCCACTAAGAGAGTAAGCAAGAGTAAAATCATCGTCGTTAATTTTCCGATTAAATCAATCCGAGCCCGATCCAAGCCCTTCGTTGCAAATTCGGCATTATGCAAAAGGGCATATTTGACCTGCGATTGCACTTTAAAACAAAACCAGGAGGCGCAAAAAATAATGATCAAGTTACGCAGTTGGTAAAACCCTGCATCGAATCGGGAAAAGGCTTGAAAATTCGAGAAGAACAAATGGATCATGTAAAGAATACCGACGGACCAGATCAAAAAACGAACGGGTTTAATGACTGCGGCAACGAAATTCTCTTGGAGGACTTTTTTCTTAACCTCTCTGACATTCCTGTAGATTTTCTTAACGACATATCTTGCGGAATAGCTCAGAACGAAAAGTAGGGCCAGTAAAAGAGCTTCTTCGATAAAAAAGAAAAGCCCGCCCGAAAATAAAGTCTTTAAAGAAGTCACGCCTCTTCTCCCGTAAAAATCAATTATTGATAAAATTGCACTAATTATATAGTGTTTTGAAATATTCCGGGCAACCGAAATACAAAATCTTCATTTAACGTAACCAAAAAAGGAGCGATGCGATTTTTTTTCGTGTCGAAAAGCCATGAAACTAATTCGAGAATCCATTTTCAGTTCTGCCGTTCGATCTTTTTGCATCGCTTTTTTCGGAGTCATCGGCATCGTTCTGGCCGTCGTTGTTATTATGATGTCTTTCGGTGCCGCTCAAAACGGAAAATCCGCGGACACGTCGACATTCGATATCCTCCTCCCCGACTCGAACGGGAGAAAGTATACTCCTTCCTCGCATAAACCTTTGATTTTGCGTATCGATATTTCCGGGGTAATCGGTCAAAACGGAAACACGGCCGAAACCATCCGATCCGTTCTTAATGAATCTCACTCCGGCCTGTTAAAGGGGAATAAGATCAAGGCCATTTTGCTTTATATCAACAGCCCCGGAGGAGGTGCTATTGACTCTTCGGGAATTTATCGCGCCTTGACCGACTATAAAAATCAATACGGAATCCCCGTTCACGCATTCGTTGACGGGCTCTGCTGTTCCGGGGGTATGTTTATTGCTTGTGCCTCCGATCGGATTTCCGCAACGACGATCAGCGATATCGGAAGCGTCGGCGTTTTTATCAACGCATTCAGCGTATATGATACGATGAATAAACTAGGCATCCAATCCAAAACCATCTCTTACGGAAAAGGAAAAACGGACGTCAATCCGCTGCAACCGATGTCGGAGAATAACTTTGCCTCCTATCAACCTCTGATTCAAAATATTTACGATGATTTCGTTCAGGTCGTTACGTCAAATCGCCCCCGTATTTCCAAAGAAGATCTGATTAACGTGTACGGTGCGGGCGTCTATACGGCCAAACAATCCTTGGAGTACGGTTACATTGATGCCTTGACGGAGTCTCTCGGCAATGCCTATCAAGAAGTCGCTCAGGCGGCCGGAATTGCGGATCAATCGTATCAGGTCATTCAAATGCAACCGAAGTTCAAAATGACCGATCTTTTTTCGGTAAAGACCCCTTACTCCCTTCCCTCTCTTTTTAATCGTCTTTTCGGAGCCTTCACCGGAGATCCCCTCTCTCGGGAACCCGTATGGTTATTGGATACGTCTCGTTGATTTATGGAAAAAATTTTCATTCTGGACATTTCCGGTTATCTGTTCCGTTCGTATCATGCCATTAAAAACCTAACCGACTCCGGAGGACGTTCGACGAATGCCCTATACGGATTTATTCGTTGCGTTTCGAAAATCCTTCGCGAATTTCACCCGACTCATTTGGTAGCGGTTTTTGACGGACCGGAAAATACGAAAGCCCGTCGGGCTCTCTATCCGGAATATAAAAAAAACAGATTGCATCCGCCGGAAGACCTGCCTCATCAATTCGATCTGGCTTACGACTTTTGCCGATTGGCCGGAATCCCCTCCCTTCGCATTCCGGAACAAGAGGCCGATGACGTCATGGCTTCCGTAGCGTTATGGGCGGTTGGTCAAGGAGCCGTGGCCTACCTCTGCACTTCGGATAAGGATCTTTTTCAATTGGTATCCCCGAACATTCGAATTCTCAATACGCATAAAAATAACCTGATCTACGGCCCGGAAGAAGTAAAAGAACACTTCGGCGTTTGGCCCTCCCAAATGCTCGACTACCTCTCGATTATAGGAGATGCCTCCGATAATATCCCCGGTGTAAAGGGTTTCGGAGAAAAAACGGCTCGTTCTCTGCTGGAACAAGCAGGCTCCCTGCAAAAACTGCTTGAAAATCCCGACGCCTTTCTGAACGAAAACAAAAAGAAGACTTTTCTTTCCCAACAAGAATCCTTGAAAATCAGTCGCCTTCTGATCACTCTCGATACGAACGTACCCATTCCCCAAACCGAAAAAGACTATCTCATAACCCCTCCCTCGGAAGCAGAGCTGAAGACCTTTTATCGAGCTATGAACTTCGACTCGCTTTTGAAGGAGTACTTCCCCGATCGCACTCCCGCCGCACCTCTCCCGGAAACAATCGTCATTCAAGATGTTGCATTACTGGATACCGTTATCAAAGAGCTCTCCGAACAAACCGAAGTTTGCCTGGATACGGAAACAACCGGTTTGCGGGCTACGGAAGAAGAAATCATCGGTTTGGGTTTGGGTTATTCGGAGGGGAAGATTTGGTATCTTCCCCTGAATGATAGATTACCGAAACAAGAGGTTTTGAAAAAATTAAAGCCTTTATTCGACGCCCCGCATATCCGTTTTTACGGACATAACATTAAATTCGATCTCCATATGCTGGCAAATGAAGGTATTACCCTACGGAATATCGGCGATGACACCATACTGATGTCCTACCTGCTCGCTCCCCATCTGCACCGTCACTCCCTGGATTCTCTGGCCCGACATTATTTGGATCATACGAAAATTTCCTTTCGGGAGCTCACGGGAAAAAAACAAAATCTCAAAGACATCGCGGTAGATCAAGTAGCCGGTTATTGCGGAGAAGACGTATGGGTCACCATGCGATTAAAAACTCTTCTGGAATCTCTTCTTGAGGAAATGGGATTAGTTTCCCTTTACAAAAAGGTAGAGCTTCCCCTGATTTCCGTGCTGTTCGAAATGGAACGAACCGGAATTTATGTCGACCCTTCCGTTCTGGCCGATTTAAAACAAGAAATCGGATCCCTACTTTCGGAAACCGAAAAAGAGATTCACCACCTGGCCGGGGAAAATTTTAATATAAAATCTCCGAAACAATTAGCCGGAATTCTTTTCGAAAAACTTCTTATTCCCCCTCCGAAAAAAAATAAGTCCGGATTCTCCACGGATGCCGAAACCCTGGAACTCCTCGAACAAAAACACCCGATTATCGAAAAAATACTCCTTTTTCGCATGCTGGATAAATTACATTCTTCCTATTTGGAATCCCTTATCAAAAACATACAACCAAAAACGGGAAGAATTCACTGCGTCTTCAACCAAACGGCAACGGCAACGGGTCGCTTATCCTGTCAGGAGCCCAACTTACAAACCATACCCGTGCGAACGACCCTGGGATCGGAATTGAGAAAAGCTTTTCGCCCTTCGGGGGAAAATATGCTTTATCTGGCAGCCGACTACTCGCAAATCGAATTAAGGCTTCTGGCTCATTTCAGTGAAGATCCGACCCTCCTGACTGCTTTTCAACGAGAAGAAGATATTCATGCAAAATGTGCCTCGCAAATTTTCGGCGTACCGCTCCGAGAGGTAACTTCTCGCCAACGCTCGGCCGCTAAATCGGTAAATTTCGGAATTTTGTATGGGCAACAGGCTTTCGGGCTTTCCAAGCAATTAAAAATTTCCAAAGCGGAAGCCGAAAAATTTATCAAGACCTATTTTGAACAATATCCGAAAGTGAAACAATATTTGGAGTCTTCCGTAAAAAAAGCCGAAGAAACCGGAAGAGCCGAAACTTTTCTGCATCGAATCCGACCTCTTCCGGACATTCTCAGTAAAAACAAACTTTTAAAAGGTGCTTCGGATCGCCTTGCCATTAATACGCCTCTACAAGGGACGGCTGCCGATATTATTAAATTAGCCATGCTTCGAGTCCACGAAGGTCTTCCGTCAAAAGCACCTAATACCGCCCTGATCCTGCAAATTCATGACGAGCTTCTTTTTGAGCTCCCTTGCGAAGAAAAAGTAGAGGCCGAAGCTTTTATAAAACAGGCCATGGAACATGTCGTTTCCCTTAAGGTTCCCCTTATTGTTGATATAAAGATTGGCAAAAATTGGAAAGAATGTTAGCTTTGAAGAAAGTCGCCGTTACGGGGGGCTTGGCTTCCGGGAAAAGCACCGTCTGTCGTTTTCTGAAAGATCGGGGTGCTTACGTGAGGAACGCCGATGAAATTGCCCACGACTTAATTGCGAAAAGACCCGATATTTTAAAGAAACTATTGCTCCTTTTTCCGGGGAAAGAAATCATAACGAAAGGCCTTCCCGATCGAAAAAAAATTGCGAATTTCGTTTTCAAAAATCCGATGCTTTTAGAACGACTCGAAAACCTTCTTCATCCCCCGGTTTTGGAAGAATTAAAAAAAGAATATGTGAAAGTAGCTTCGGAGAAAGCTTTCCCTCTTTTCGTTGCGGAAGTCCCTCTCCTTTTTGAAACGAACTTTTTTCCGTTTTTTGACGTTTCGATAGCCGTCATAGCTCCGGAAGAAACCTGCAAGGAGAGATTTTTGCAAAGATCCGGGGGATCGGAAAGCGATTTTTATGAAAGAAGAAGAAGACAGCTTTCACCTGAAGATTCGGTTCGAAAAGCCGATTACGCGATTCGAAATGACGGTGACTTGAATCATCTCAAAAAAGAGACGATGAAAATCTATGAAAAAATTACCCGTTAACCTTTTATTAACTTTTCAAAAGAGACCTTAATAATCATGAATGAAGAAGAATATGCCGAAAATCTAAAATCCGCCGAACGAAGAGAGGTGACAAAAGACGGAGCTCACCCGAGCAATCGAGGAAGAAGACATTTCAAAAACCATCATCTCCCCCCCTCCGGAGAAACCTCCGACGGCGATAAAGCTTTTCTTCCGCCCAAGCCCCCGGCCATGCCCTCTTTTCAAAATATGGAAAAAGAGTCTCTTCCTGAAAACAACTCCTCGGAACCTCAAATCACGAAAGTTTCCGAACTACAGAGAATGAATATCGATCAGTTGAATAAGTATGCTCGAACCTGCGGCGTGAAAAATTTGGGTGCCTTAACAAAATCTCAAGTCGTTTTTGAAGTCGTTAAGGTAAAATCCGAACAAGCGCACGAACAATTATACGGCGAAGGCGTTTTGGAAGTTTTGCCGGACGGTTTCGGCTTTTTAAGATCCGAAGCCTATAATTATCTTCCTTCTGCCGAAGATATTTATGTCTCTCCCGCACAAATCCGAAGATTCGAATTAAAAAAAGGGGATACCGTTAACGGTTCCATCCGCGCTCCGAAAGACAAGGAAAAATATTTTGCTCTTTTAAAAGTGGAAAAAATTAACGATAACCCGCCGGAGGTGGCCAAAGATCGCGTATTGTTTGAAAATCTAACGGCTCTGTATCCGGAAGAACGACTCGTTATGGAAACCAATAGAGAAAATTTAACAACCCGAATTTTGGATCTCGCTGCCCCGATCGGAAAAGGGCAACGAGCTTTGATCGTTGCCCCTCCGAGAACGGGGAAAACGATCATCATGCAAAATATTGCCAATGCAATTGCCATTAATAATCCGAAGGTAAAATTAATCGTCCTGATGGTCGGCGAACGTCCGGAAGAAGTCACCGACATGATCCGCTTCATTAAGCAGGGGGAAGTTGTGGCTTCAACATTTGACGAGCCGCCCGAAAGGCACGTCCAAGTAGCGGAAATGGTCATTGAAAAGGCAAGGAGACTTGTCGAATACGGGCATGACGTAGTGATTTTATTGGATTCGATCACGAGATTGGCTCGAGCCTATAATACGGTCGAACCTCATTCCGGGAAAATTTTAACGGGCGGTGTCGATGCCAATGCCCTTCATAAACCGAAACGCTTTTTCGGAGCGGCTCGAAATATTGAAAACGGCGGTTCCCTAACGATTATCGGAACGGCCCTTATCGATACGGGATCTCGTATGGACGAGGTCATCTTCGAAGAATTTAAGGGAACGGGGAATATGGAGCTCGTTTTGGACAGAAGATTAGCCGATCGCCGTATTTATCCTGCCATCGATCTATTGAAAAGCGGCACGAGGAAAGAAGAACTTCTTTATCATCCGCATGAGCTGGAAAAAGTTTATCTTCTCCGAAGAGCCACGGCCGATCTGACTCCTACCGATGCCATGAACCTTCTTTTCTGAAGGCTGAAAAAAACGGCCAGCAATGCGGAATTTTTACTTTCCATGAAAGACTAAGTCGGCTAAAAAGGATTTATGAAGAAAAAAATTTTTTACCTTCCCCTATTTCTGACCTTGATGGGAGCCTCTTATTATCTCGTGAATCATAACGAGTTTCTGAAGACCTCTATTCAAAAACGGTTTGAATCCGGAAATTTTCGAACGTTGGAAATCCGCTATTCCGCCGAAGCCATTATGGAAATGCATCGTCATTCGCTTTTAAAGGATGAAACGCACTCCTTTCTCGCACCGGAGTTACAATTTTACCCTTATCTATTAATGGAAATTAAATACAGTAAAAGTGACGATACGACGGGAGAAGGGTTGATCCTCTGGGGGATGCACGACGGAGAGATGGTGACCTCTACGGCCAACTGGGAAAAATCGCACGGTTTCGAAGACTGTATTAACGCACACGTCGATAAAAATGACTTTAAAATTCTCAATGCCATTGCGGGGCACGGCGGACTTATTTCCCGAAAAAATTTAGGGGAAGACATTCACGTCGAACCGGATATTCTGGATCGTTGGATTGAAAGCTGTCGGAAAAAAAAGTTGGTCGTTCAAAGCGGTAACCATTACAGGCTTCATTTCCAATCACCCCGCTTACAAATCCAACCCGAAACTCTTTTGGAACATTGGCTGGTCACCCAACCCTATAAAAATGCGCATCGAGAACCGCAAAAGTACAGTCGCCGTCAAATTGAAACCATTGCCAACCTGGCTTTTGACCAAGACTTTACGATTCGTCGCATTTCGGAAATCTTCCTTCCCGTATACCGCATTGACGTTCAAAATCCGGACGGTTCCATCTATACGACCTACTGGAATGCGTTGAACGGAAAAAAATTCGATAACCTAAACATTAATTATTCAGGATCTTAAAAAGAAAATCGGAAAGAGAGGGATTTGAACCCTCGGTACCCTTGCGAGTACGCGTCCTTAGCAGGGACGTGCCTTCGGCCACTCAGCCATCTTTCCATAAAAGAAGGATTAAGAATAGCCCCCCTTTTCCCTTATTTGCAAGATTATTTTCTTTGTTTCTCATGAGTTTTTATATAAAATTAATATCCGTTTTTTGTATGAGAAGGATAAGAAGATAATATCGTTTTAAGCACTACTCTCGGGGAGGTCGATTGCTAAAGCGCCTTTGTCGTATTCGAGCTACCTTCGTTATCGATATTCTACGGATCGTCTTTATCTATTTTCTTTCCTAAAGTCATTTTTTGTGCTAACCTGTTCGGTTGCATTAAGGGATAAGGACCAAGACATGTCGGAAAAAATACTCTCGAAAATCCCCCCTCATTCTCGGGAATCGGAAATGATGGTATTGGGTTGTATGTTAACAAACATCAACAGCTTAAATGTTTCCGCGGATCTATTGGACGAATATGACTTCTATTTCATGGAACATCGTCACATTTTTTCCGCGATGCGTTCTCTCTACGCTGCCGACAAACCGGCCGATGTCCATCTCGTAGCGGAAGAACTCAAAAGAGTCGATCGTCTCAAATCGATCGGAGGAGTCAGCTATTTAACGACCTTGGCCCAATATGCGGGTACTTCTGCCCATATTGAACACTATTCGGGACTCGTTCGCGACAAATCCCTTTTAAGAAGAATGATTCAAACGGCCCAGGAAATTGAAAAGGAGGCTCTGAACGAACCCACCGACGTCGCCGCCTCCTTGGACGAAGCCCAACAAAAACTGTTTCGCATTTCTCAAACGGCTAATTCCCCGGCAGGTATCCACGTCAAAGATATCCTTTCGGGAGTCAAAGCTCAGTCTCTTACTCCCTACCTCAAAGAGATTGAAGCCCGCCAGGAGGAGTATCAAAAAAGAGATGGCGATACCCCTAAAATTACCGGAGTTCCTACCCACTTCCTTGATTTGGACAAATTAATCAACGGACTGAACGGTTCGAACCTCATTATTTTGGCCGGTCGTCCGGCTATGGGAAAAACGATCATAGCCATGAATATCGCCGAAAATGTGGCCTTAAAAAACAATCTGGCCGTCGGTATTTTTTCTTTGGAAATGACGGCCGACCAACTCGTTCATCGCCTTGTCTCCTCGCATGCGGAAGTCGAATCGGAAAAAATCACCTCCGGATCTCTGAACGGCCTGGAATACCAAAGAATCGTAGCCGGCGTGAAGGAAATACAGCAACATCCCATTATCATTGACGACCAACCGGGCTTGAAAATTACCGACCTGAGAGCTCGAGCCCGTCGTATGAAGGAAGCCTATGACATCCGTCTGTTGATCGTCGATTACTTACAGTTGCTCTCCGGATCGAATCACATGAGAAATCCGGAAAGCAGACAAAATGAAATTTCCGAAATATCCCGATTACTAAAAAACTTGGCGCGCGAGTTGAATATTCCCGTTATTTGTCTCTCTCAATTATCAAGGCGGGTAGAAGAACGAACCGGCCACCGTCCGATGATGAGTGACTTGAGAGAATCGGGCTGTCTGACGGGAGATACGCTCATACAGGATGCCGTTACCGGACAAAGTTATACCTTACGCGAGTTGGCCGAACGAGCGGAACAAGATCCCCTTCCGGTCTATGCCGTCGATGAAAACCTGAATATCGGCATTCACTCGATGGTCAAGGTCTTTTATTCGGGACGTAAAACCGTTTACCGTTTAACGACGGCCTCGGGAAGAACTCTTCGAGCCAGCTCCAATCACCCTTTTCGATCTCGAGAAGGCTGGAAGCCCCTTGAAGAACTGATTCTTCAAGAAGAAATCGCCGTTCCGGAGTTGGCTTACTGCCCGACATCCCAAAAATCCTTTCCGGAAACCCTGCAACAATCGGCCATTTTGTGGGACGAAATCGTTTCTTTGGAAAAAGAAGGGGTAGAAGATGTTTTCGATGCAACGGTCCCGGGAGTCCATAATTTCGTAGCCGGTGATATCATCGTTCATAACAGTATCGAGCAAGATGCCGACATCGTTGTTTTCATTTTGCGCAGAGAATACTATGATCCCATGGATAAACCCGGGATGGCCGAATTAATCGTAGCCAAAAACAGGCACGGAAGTATCGGAAACGTAAATTTAACCTTCCGAAAGGAATTCGTAAAGTTCACGAACTATGCTTTTGAAGAGGGCTCGAAATATGCGGCAAAAACCGGTTATTACGCCGAAGATTGACCGGGAAAATTTAAAAAAAAATTTTAAAAAAAGCCGCCCCCGCATCGATCGAATATTCTTTACTTTTATCTCTTCTCTCTTTTAAAATAGCGCTCATAAATTTTTTTATTAAAATCATTTTTCATTATCGGAGCTACATACTGAAATGTCATCGGTCTTAAAAAAGCGCAGGCAAAAGATCTCGAAACACAAACGAAAAAAAAGACGCCGCAGAGATCGTCATAAGAAAAAATAGTCCTCCTTCGTCATGTGGAAGTACCCGAAACACTATGATGTGATCGTCGTCGGAGCCGGACATGCCGGATGCGAGGCCGCCGCCGCCGCCGCTCGCATGGGGGCTTCCGTTCTTTTGGTCACCATGAACCTGGATACCATCGGCAAAATGAGCTGTAATCCGGCCGTCGGCGGTATCGGGAAGGGACACATGGTACGAGAAATCGATGCTTTGGGCGGACTGATGGGGAAGCTCATCGATCGTACGGGTATTCAATTCCGGATGCTCAATGCCTCGAAAGGGCCGGCCGTACGAGCCCCTCGGGCCCAGGCGGATAAAACGGCTTACGCCTCGGCCGTGAAAGAGGTGCTCGAAGAAATTCCCAATCTGGATTTGATGCAGGCAACGACCGAATCCCTTCTTATCGAAGAGGAGTGCATTCGGGGTATTCTGACTTTGGAAGGAATCTCTTTCACGGCCGACTCGGTCATTCTTTCGGCCGGAACGTTTATGAAAGGTCTGATTCATCTCGGTGATATCCGCTATCAAGGGGGAAGATCCGGAGACAAAGCCAGCGTCGGTCTCTCCGGAAGCCTCATCCGTTCGGGCTTTGTCCTCGGCCGGCTGAAAACCGGAACTCCTCCTCGCATTCACTTCGATTCCATGGATCTTTCCTTATTGGAAGAACAAAAAGGTGACGGTCGGGAAGCGGTCCGCTTTTCTTTCGATCCCCCGACGGCCCCTTCCTTGCCGCCAATCAGTTGTTATATCGCCTATACTTCTGCCGAAACAAGCCGCATCGTAAAAGAGCATCTTCATCGATCGGCCCTTTACGGCGGAAAAATTCAGGGCGTCGGTCCTCGCTATTGCCCTTCGATTGAAGACAAAATCATCCGCTTTGCCGATAAGGAACGACATCAGATTTTTCTGGAACCCGAAGGAATTCACACCAAAGAGGTATACGTTAACGGGATTTCGACCTCCCTTCCCTTCGACGTTCAAGTCGAAATGCTCAAAAGTATCGACGGTCTCAAAAATGCCCGTATCTTACGACCCGCCTATGCGATTGAATACGATTATGTCGTGGCAGGACAGATCGATGCAACCCTATGCAGCAAAAAAATCAAGGGATTATACCTCGCCGGTCAAATCAACGGAACGACCGGATATGAAGAAGCGGCCGCGCAAGGACTCCTGGCCGGGATCAATGCCGTCTTGGCTCTTCGCGGAAAATCGCCCTTCATTTTAAAACGATCGGAAGCCTATATCGGCGTGATGATCGACGACTTAATCCGCTACGAGTTGGACGAACCTTATCGCATGTTTACTTCCCGAGCCGAATATCGGCTGCTTTTAAGACAGGATAATGCCGATCTCCGTTTGCGAAAATACGGTTATGAATTGGGATTAATTGACGCAGATCGCTACCGAAAACTATCGGAAAAAGAGCAAGAAATCCAAACGGCCATCCGACGATTGCATACGACCTTCAAAGAGGAAAACGGCCGGGGATATTCTCTGGCAAAGATGCTCTGTAGACCCGAAGAAACGTACTCCTCCCTCCAAAAAAAATATCCCGACGACCTACCCTTGTATACGCAGGAACTCGAACAACAAATCGAACTTCACGTCAAATACGAAGGATACATTCAAAGACAACGACAGGATATCGAGCGATTTGACCGGATGGAAAGTTTGCCCATTCCCAAAACCTTTAACTATTCGACCGTAAAGGGACTATCTGCCGAAGCCAAGGAAAAACTGACCAAATATACCCCTTCCTCCTTGGGCCAAGCCTCTCGTATTTCGGGTGTTTCCCCCGCAGATGTTTCCATCCTTTTGGTTTCGCTACGCTCGTGAGGATTGGTCATGTCCGATATCCGTCTCGTCCGTCTGCATAACGTTCCCATACAAAAGCAATTGGAATACGAAGAGGCCCTCCTTCGAGCCGATTCCGACAACTGGTGTATTCTGAATGAAGGCTCCTCGGATGCCGTCGTTTTGGGAATTTCTTCCGACCCTTACGAACACATCTGCCGAGATCTCTTTCTGCAAAAGCCCATCCCCGTCCTCCGACGTTTTACCGGAGGAGGCGTCGTCGTCGTCGACCGTAACACTCTTTTCGTTACGTTTATCCTTCACAAGGAAGCCCTTCCCGTCCGCCCCCTTCCGGAGTCCATTCTCCGTTGGGGAGAAACCTTTTATCGGTCGGTGTTTCAACATCCCTCCTTCGCGCTCAAAGAAAATGACTATGTCCTCGGCAACCGAAAAATAGGCGGAAATGCCAAATATATCCGAAAAGACCGTTGGTTGCTGCATACCTCTTTTTTATGGGATTTTGATCCTTCCAAAATGGCCTATCTTCAAAACCCTGCCAAAGCCCCCCCTTACCGAAAAGGAAGGGAACACGACGATTTTATAACTCCTTTGAAAAAGGAATATCCCGATAAGGGATTCCTTTTCGAAAACGTCATTCGCTCCCTCCCCTCCTTCTTTACCGTGAAAGAAATCTATAAGGAGATTCCCGACGACTATTTGCTCCGAGACCATCGCCGGTCGGTTCGTCTCGTCGATCTTTCGAAATAAACGAGTTGCCCTCGGGCGGATATTTAAAAAAAATATTGACAAAAAAATAATTATTTGTTAAAATTTTTCCGATGTCGAAGGAGTTTTTTTCGTATGTTCCGGACTTTAAGCTATCTTCCCCCGGAAGGCCCCTTCCCCCCCGAGTTCGGTCACCTCAAATTACCCGATCTAACCCGAAATTGGCGTCCTCCGAAAGATATTCTTATAAAAAATATTGTCCGGTCCAATAATCAATTATTAGAAAATCTAAAAGAGTTCAATCAAAATATTGACTTTCAACGCTTTAAGAAATTCGTCCCTCCCGATCCCCTTCTTTTACCCGAAAAAAAACTTCTCCTCTCCGAAATAACCGGCTGGCTAACTTGCTGTACGACCATTTTGGCAACGGCTTCTTTGGGTTTTTCGCTTCTTGCAGGAGCTCTTACTTATACGGCCGGAGTCTTCCTTTACAATCCTCCGGAAATCCGTGAAGAACAACTGGAGGCTGCCTTTTGCGAACTGATGAAA
>CAYGJM010000004.1:30979-32069 GCA_964350295.1 uncultured bacterium
AAAATCCCCTTTTTGAAAACCTATTTAATGAATTGGAAGAAGGAGTAATTTTTAGAACGGAAGAAGAAGACTACTTCCGACCGTTAGGACGATCCCGAGCCGTCTGTGAAACTCATTATACGAATCGAGGCGTTTATTACCAATCGATTGTCATCTGGAACGGGAAAATCGGATATTGGGAGAGATTCTTGCGATCTTCCGAAGAAAGAATATGGAATCCGAATCCGATCGTTCTTCTTTTATTCGAATTCACGAATGCTTTTCAAAAGGTTAATTTCTCATCCCTCTCCGAAATAAAAAATTCCCTATCCAAAAAAGAATATGCCTTACGAAAAGAGTATATCGAAATGCAAACGAAAAAAATCCTTTCACAAATTGCACATTACGGAATAGAGCATATGGGTTGGGAGAAGGAGTGGTTCGGCAAATACGTCATGCCGAAAGAAGAGGTCTATAAACAGGACGATAGCGAAAAATTTTATAATCATTGGACCTATAACCTGATACCTACGGGTCATGCAGCCGGATATGTCCGAGAGTGGTATACTCTTTACTTATCCGTTGACGATGTCGAAGAAGAGCTTTCCTTTCCTCTCCCCGGACGCGTGCATTCCTCTCAAAATCCGGAGATTCATAAAGACATCCCTCTACCCGATTTTGTCTTATGTCCGGTAAAGACTCCCTCACGAAAAGAAGAGCTTTTACGGACACATCTCTTGCGGAAAATGAATTTTTGCAGACATTTTATTGCCGATCTACTGATGCAATCGGAAACGGTTTCTCTTACCCTGAAAAACCTGAAGAAAAAATTCGAAGGTAACTTTTTATTAGCACTTCTTCAAGATCATGCGGAAGATGAAGGGATAGAAACACTTACCGATGACAATCTGCGTACCGTCTTTTCTTCCTGGCAAAGAAAAAAAACATGTTACGTCAAAGCATTTTGGTTATTGAATGAACATCGGCCCGCCGGCAAAAGAAAAGCCGACGAAGTTTCCGAAGAGCCTTCCTTTAAGAAGTCTCGTTATTCTCCGATACATTCCTAAAATTCTCCTTGTTCTTCCCGATTAAATCCTATATACCGAAACGA
>CAYGJM010000004.1:32079-35216 GCA_964350295.1 uncultured bacterium
ATGCCCATCCACCCTCTTGCCGGAAAACCGGCCCCTTCCTCGTCACTCGTTAACATTCCGAAGCTGATTACGGCTTACTATACGATCATTCCCGATCCGAATGTCCCCGAACAATGCGTTTCCTTCGGCACATCGGGACACAGAGGCTCTTCCTTTCAAGGAGGATTTAACGAAAGACATATTTTGGCCATTACGCAAGCTCTTTGCGAATGGAGAAAATCCCGAGGAATTACCGGCCCCTTATTCCTCGGCATCGATACCCATGCCCTTTCCGAACCGGCCTTGATAACGGCTTTGGAAGTATTGGGAGCTCATGATGTCGAAATCCGCCTTTCGGAAAAAGACGAATACGTACCGACTCCCGCCGTTTCCCGAGCCATTCTCCGGTACAATCAAGGAAGAAAAGAGAATTTGGCCGACGGCATTGTGATTACCCCGTCTCACAATCCCCCGGATACGGGAGGATTCAAATACAATGCCGTACACGGAGGACCTGCCGATCCGGAAATTACTGCGGCGATTCAACAAAGAGCCAATGAACTTTTGCGAGAAGCGAATAGCAAACGGATCCCGGTAGAACAAGTCCTGAAATCCTCCCGAGTCCAACGATACCCGTATCGCAAGGAATATGTGGAAGATTTACAAAATGTCCTTGATATGGAAGCTCTGCGAGGAGGAAAAATTTCCATGGGCGTCGATCCGATCGGCGGAGCCGGCGTCCATTATTGGCAGCCGATAGCTGAAAAATACGGCCTTGACCTAACCGTCGTTAACCCGGAAGTTGATCCGACCTTTCGTTTCATGACACTCGATTGGGACGGAAAAATTCGGATGGACCCCTCTTCTCCGTATGCCATGCAACGTTTAATTGCTCTGAAAGATCGCTTCCGCGTCGGATTTGCCTGCGATACCGATCACGATAGACACGGTATCGTAACGAAAAGCAACGGCTTAATGCCTCCGAATCATTATCTTTGTGTGGCAGCCCGTTATCTCTTTTCGCACCGGAAGAAATGGCCGACAACGGCCGGTATCGGGAAAACACTCGTCAGTAGTCAGATGATGGATCGAGTCGCTCAAAAATTAGGACGCAAACTGACCGAAGTTCCGGTCGGATTTAAGTGGTTCGTTTCGGGATTGGCCGACTCCTCCTTCGGTTTCGTGGGGGAGGAAAGCGCCGGAGCCTCTTTTTTACGAAGGGACGGATCGGTATGGACAACCGATAAGGACGGCATCATTGCCGCTTTGCTTGCCGGTGAAATAACGGCCGTAACGGGAAAAGACCCCGGAGAACTCTATCGCGAGCTGACGGAAGAGTTCGGAGAATCCTCTTATGATCGCATCGATGCTCCCGCAAATGACGAGCAGAGAAAGCGACTGAAGGAAATTTCTCCGGAACAAATATCGTTAAAAGACCTGGCCGGAGAAAAAATTCTTTCCGTTCTGACAAAAGCCCCCGGAAATGGGGCTTCTTTCGGAGGGATTAAAGTAATTGCCGAAAATGGTTGGTTTGCCGCCCGCCCTTCGGGAACGGAAGATATCTATAAAATCTATGCCGAAAGTTTTTCGGGGAAGGATGCTTTGAAACGGATTCTGGAAGAGGCCCAAACCGTCATCGATCGGGCCATCAACTCTTAAGAACTTCCATGAAAGCACTCTGCGGAATATTCACTTTTCCGATTTCTTTCATGCGTTCTTTTGTTTTTCCCAAAGCTTCCGTTTACGAGAAATGTCTCCGCCATAACATTTGGCCGTTACATTTTTCCCCATAGCGGAGATTGTTTCTCGTGCAATGATTTTTCCCCCGATAGCGGCTTGAATCGGCACTTTAAATAACTGTCTCGGAATGACTTCTTTTAATTTGGCACAGACCGAACGTCCGCGCGCCTCGGCTTTCGTCCGATGGACCAGCAGGGAAAAAGCATCGACGGGTTCATCATGAACGCGTATTTCCAACTTGATGATATCGCTTTTTTGATAACTATGAAATTCATAATCGAACGAAGCATACCCTTTGGTAATGGATTTTAATTTATCATTAAAATCGGTAATAATTTCATTCAGGGGAAAAAGATAGGTAAAAAAAACGCCCGATGTGCTCATCGTCTCGGTTTTTTGGAGGTCGCCTCGTTTTTCTCCGGCCAATCCCATGATCCCCCCTACGTATTCATTCGGCATCATGATATGACATTCAACCCACGGCTCATCGATCTGCTTGATCGTAACGGGATCGGGATAGTGAACGGGATTATCCAAATCCTTAATCGTTCCGTCTTGTAAATGCATTTTATAAACGACCGAAGGAGCCGTAATCACGATATCGATGTCAAATTCTCGTTGAATTCTTTCGGAAATAATCTCGAGGTGCAGAAGACCTAAAAAACCGCAACGAAAACCGAACCCGAGAGCCTGTGAACTCTCTTGCTCCACATACAAAGCCGCATCATTGAGTTGTAACTTCGAAAGAGCTTCGCGCAGACTCTCGAAGTCGGTCGTATCTATCGGATAAATACCCGCAAAAACGACGGGTTTGATCTCCTTAAATCCTTTTAGCGGTTCCTCTACGGGATTCTTTTTATAGGTAACGGTATCACCGATTTTTACGTCATGCGGATTCTTAATATTGGCTACGAAGTAACCGACTTCCCCCGCCCGCAGCTCTTCAACAGGTGTTTCACGGGGAGAAAAAATACCGACTTCCGAGATTTCAAAAGTTTTTCCGGTCATCTTCATCAAAATCCCGGTCCCCTTCGTCAAACGGCCGCTGATCACTCGGATGTAGACCATCACTCCGCGATAAGGATCATAATACGAATCAAAAACAAGGGCTCTTAAAAATCCGTCTTCCCGAACGGTCGGAGGAGGGATCACTTCCAACAAACGTTCTAAAATCTCGGGAATACCCTCTCCGGTTTTGGCCGAACAGGTCAAAGCCTTCGAAGTGTCCAAACCGATGACTTGTTCGATTTGCCGTTTCATTCCTTCCGGATCGGCCTGAGGCAGATCGATTTTATTTAAAATCGGTAAAATCTCCAGATTTTGATCAACGGCCATAAAGACGTTCGCTAATGTCTGTGCCTGGACTCCCTGAGAGGCATCGACGATCAACAGAGCCCCTTCGCAAGCGGATAGCGAAC
>CAYGJM010000005.1:0-10917 GCA_964350295.1 uncultured bacterium
GTTTCCTTCAAACAGATCGCGCACTTCCAGCAGACTTCGGACGATCGTATCCAGACACTTTTCTCGGCTTTCTTTAAGGGCGGCTCCCGGGTGGAAATTTAAAAAAGTGAGTCCTAATTGTAAACAGCGTTGAATCTCTTCGCGAAAGGCTATTTTGGATTTTTCCAAATTGATCGGATCGGGGCAACCCAAATTAATAAGATAGCCGGCATGACTCATAATCATTTTGAGATTCGTTTTTTCGAGAGTCTCAAACCAAGTGTCGAGATCTTGTTGGGAGAATACCCTTCCTTTCCACTGTTTTTGATTGGAGGTAAACAGCTGTACGGTTCGGGCACCGATCGATGCTCCTTCCAAGAGGGCGTTATGGGCTCCTCCCGCCGCGGAAGTATGTGCTCCTATGATCCATTCCATAAATTTTCGGGAAAATGTTTACTTGCTTTTTTCCGCAAATATCCTTTTTAATCTTGCATTTTCCATCGTAAGAGCTCTTTCTGTCCAGCAAATATTGAGGAAAGCATGATAAAACCGGAAAGCAAATGGGCCGTAAGCCGCTCCTCGGAAAGTTTTTTTTTCGGAACTCTTTTGAGTCGGGTGACGGGTCTTTTTCGAGATGTGTTTATGGCTTATATTTTCGGATCCGGCGCGGAAATCTCTCGTTTGATGGTCGCCTATCGCTTGTCTCACCTCCTTCGGCGCGTTTTTGGAGAAGGGGCCCTCCATTCCGCTTTCGTGCCGGCTTACGAACGCCTTCGGATGGAATCGGAAGAAGAGGCCGCCTCTTTTTTTAAAAAAATTTCGATTTCCCTTTGGCTCTTTCTCTCGGCGGGGATTCTTTTATCGGAAGTTATTTTTTTTTCGTTTCCGGCGATCGACACCTTTCATTTAACGGCTATTTTTCTGCCGACTCTTTTTTTTATTTGTCATGCCGCTTTTTGCTCGTCTTTATTGCAATGTCACGGATCTTATTTTCTCCCTTCGATGGCTCCGGCTATTTTTAATATCGCTTGGATGGCAGGGATTTTTTTCGTTTCCGGATTGCCGGCCGAAAGGGCCGTTCTGGCCATTTGGATTTCCGTCGGCGTTTTTATTCAGTGGCTGATCACTCTTCCCCGAACGTTTTCGATAGTCGGAAGGCTTGGCGGAAAAGATTTTAAGAGTTTAAAAAACTCCTTGAAAAAATTGGGGAAACCCGTTTTTTGGGGATTGTTGGGTACTTCCGCCGCTCAAATCAATAGCGCACTGGATGCTCTTTTAGCGGGATATATCGATCCGGAAGGGCCGGCGTACCTTTGGTATGCCGTTCGCCTGGAGCAGGTTCCCTTGGCTCTTTTCGGGATAGCTCTTGCCGGCGCTCTTCTTCCTCCGCTTTCTCGGGCCTTTCAGGCCGATAAAGAGGAGTATTATGCCTTATTGGATTTTTCATTGGAAAAAATGATAGCATTATTGATTCCCTGTACGGTTCTTTTGTGTTTAATCGGCTCCTTGGCCATTGATATCGTTTACGGTCACGGACATTTTACCGAAAAATCGGCTTCGCAAACCGGCTATTGTCTGTGGGGTTATCTGTCGGGGTTGGTCCCTCAGGGAATGGTTCTGTTATTAGCCCCTGCTTTTTATGCGCGGGGAGATTACTCGAGAACGATGAAAGCTACCCGAAATTCCGTAATCATCAATATCACCCTAAACCTTTTTTTCGGTTTGATTCTTTCCGGCGGCGTATGGTCCATTGCATGGGCGACGAGTTTGAGCAGTTGGTTCCAATTGTCTTATTTATCTTATTTTTTGAAAAAACAATATAAGGCTTTTTCTTTGCCCTTTTTTAAGGTTTCGGGGAGAAAAATTATAGGGATAACAATCGTTTCGGGCATTGTCGTTTATTTTATCACGACCCTGCATAATCCCTTCGCTTTTGCAACGACGGGAACCTTTTTTTCGAAGAATTCTTTTTTGCAGATCGGCTTCCTACTATACCGGATTCTTCTGTTCGTTCTTTGTTTGGGGACGCTCGCTCGTATTTTTTCCGTGCGTACGATTTTAGAATTATCGGGGTATATGACGATTTTGAAAAGAAAACGATCGGCGCACGGGTAAGTGCGCCGAAAAAAGAAATGGATTTATCCCTGCGACTGACAGTCTTCAAGACGAGCGAAAATCGTTTGGTTTCCTTCCGCACCGTAGATAGAGGAATTTAAAAACGATTGAATTTCAGGGTTTTGAGTCAGAAAGCCCATTACTTCCGTTTTATTTTCGCAGTTCGATGAAGCTAAATTATCGACCAGACGTAAGCCGACCGAGCTTACTAGGCTGGCGGTATTATTGCCGGACAATTGCGAAACGCAATCTTCTCCGCAGGTTCCTGCTTGAATGGCGGATGCCGTATTCTCTATGGTTTCGTTCAGCATCTGTTGTTGATACAGATAGTTTGCGCCGATGGCCGCCAAGGCCACTCCTACCGTAACGGAAGCGCCGATAAGAACCGGTTTATTCTGGCCGATGTGGCTTAATCCCGATTTCACAGAAGAATATGCGGAAGAAAGCGTGTTACCGACCGATGAAGCCAGGTCTCCGGAAAATCCTCTTAATTGACTGATAACTGTACTCATTTTTTCTCTCCATGGTAAAAATTTTTTTTAAATTAACATAAAGCGCATTGTTTTTGCAAGTCTAATTTCCTGTCCTTTATTATAAGGACGCTGTGAATTCTTCGGTATTTTAATCGATAAAAAACATAAAGGGAGGATTAAGGAATTTTGAATATTTTTCCGTTCCTATAAAAAAGCTGCACCCTTTTAAAAGGGTGCAGCTTTCCTTTGTCACACGATACGTTTATTCGTTAGTTGTATAACTTATATTTTTGGATGACGGCTTTTTGGATGGCTTGATTCTTGCCTGTCAAACTATCGATAACGGAGCGAAACAGTTTTTGCATATTCTCCATAGTGATTGTCTCTTTCGCATAGCGGGCACCTTTTTCACCTTGACTCCGTATCTCATTAGCGATAGCGGATCCCCACTCTTTTGCTATTTCCATCGCTGCTGAAGCACTCGTAGCGATATTTTGATACAAGTTCCCTTGTCCGTTCGCGAGTCCTTCGACGAAAAGATTATTCCTACCGAAGATATTTTCGTTTACTCGGGGAACGAATGTATTCGAAACGGGTGCCGTTTCATATTCACCGGGACTTACGGTATATTCGAAAAGATTTGAAAGGGAGGTGGTCGGTGCTTCGCAAAAGAGATTTTGCGGAAGAATTCGAGGATCGGGGCATTCGTTTACTCCGTCTCCTTCATAATATCCCGCCGTTACGTTATAACCGTAGAAGTCCGAAAGGGTTTCATTCGGAAGGGGATTGGAATCCATATTATTTCGTAATAGGAAAAATGCCGTGGCGGCAAGGGTTGCAGTAAGAGCTACGGTTGCCTTTTGTCCGGGAGTGACTTGTGATAATTTATTTTTCACACCGGAATAAATATCTTGGGAAAAGCCAAGGACTCGGTTATAGCCATTGTTTAGAAAAGAAGTATTTATCATTTTGTTGCTCCAAAATTGATTTATTTTTTATGTAAGCCGATTTTATTTTTTTAATGTTAATTTAATATAAATGAAAAAATAAAAATTTTTTGAAAATAAAAAAGCCTTTATTTCAAAAAAGAAATAAAGGCTTTTGCAAGATAAGACGGATGAAAACTAGGTGGTGTGAGCCAGGAAGTCGCAGATAACCGAAAAGTTAATAGGAAGGGGATAACTGACTTGATCGACTTCCGGATAAGCGACGAATTGACCGACGTTTGTTTTCGGATCATAAGTTAGATAATCGGGGATGCTCTTAGCCGTATTTTCCAAGGAATGTTTGATCAGCCCCATGTTCATGGACTTTTCTTTGACGGAAATTTTCATACCGGGGGTTACTTTGAAGGAGCGAACGTCCACTTTTTTTCCGTTTACCAGAATATGTCCGTGACTGACGAGCTGTTGAGCGGCAAAAATCGTGGGGGCAATTCTCATCCGGTAGACGACGTTATCCAGTCGGGACTCCAGGGCGGCGACAAGACTGTTGACCGTATTTCCCGATCGAGCGGCTTTTTTAAAAATGCGGATGAGTTGTTTGTCGGAAAGCATTCCGTAAACGGCTTTTAACTTTTGTTTTTCTTCTAATTGAAGCCCGTAATCGGACTTTTTACGTCTTCTGGCTCCGTGCATGCCCGGAGGATTAGTCTTATGGATAAGAGGATTACGCAAGCGACCGAAAATATTGACTCCGAATTTTCTGGCGATTCGATTTTTAGGACCTGTATAACGCGACATGACACTCCTGCAATTGAACTGATAACGTTTTTTTAGCAAAGAGCATAAATGGAAAACAACTTTTAAACAAGGGATATTTTTGATCTTTATTTTAAAGAGAAAATCTTGTTTCATTTTCTTGTATTTTCGGGGGAAATCATTATGAAAGAACAATTTTTAATTTTAGCTTATTATCACTTTTGTCCTACCGATCCCGAAAAATTAACGAAGGAACACAAGGAGTTCTTCCGCGACAAGGGGATGGTCGGTCGGATTTATATTTCCGAAGAGGGGATCAACGGACAGGCCAGCGGCCCCGTCGAGGATTGCCGTCGATATATGGAATGGTTGGCTGAAAAACCGGGCTTTGAAAACGTCGTTTTTAAATGTGACCCTCATCATCAAAATATTTTTTATAAAATGACCGTGAAACGGAGGAAACAACTGGTGGCTCTGGATAAGACCGTCGATCTGCACGAGACGGGCGTACACCTGAGCCCTCGGGAATGGAAACGTACGTTGGAAACGGAGAAGGATTTTATTTTGATCGATACGAGAAATGACTACGAAACGAAGGTGGGGTATTTCGAAGGTGCCGAATTGCCGGAATGCAATACGTTCCGGGAGTTTAAGGAATATACGAGCCGTCGATTATTGGATCAAAACGTTTCCAAGGATCAAAAAATTTTGATGTACTGTACCGGCGGAATCCGGTGCGAATATTATTCGGCTTATTTGAAAGAGGAAGGGTTTACCGACGTTTATCAACTCGACGGGGGCGTTATCGGATATGCGCATGCGGAGGGAGGAAGCCATTGGAAGGGAAAATTATTCGTTTTTGACGATCGTTTGGTTGCGGATATCAAGGGAGACGGGGATTGCATCGCCGCATGCCGGCATTGCGGTCAACCGGCCGATCATTATTATAACTGTGCGAATATGGATTGTAATTTCTTATTTACCTGTTGTCCGTCGTGTCTTGCTTCTTTTTCGGGTTGTTGTTGCGAAACCTGTATCGAGGCGCCGAGAGTGCGTCCTTATGACGAGGTGACGCGGGCTCCTTTTCGCAAGTGGTATCACTACGGTTCGGAGAAAAAGACGGTAAACTCTTAATTTGACAACAAATTCTCCTCTTCGTTAACTTGCGGTTACGTTTTTTCGTATTTCAAAGTCCGGCGGAGGGGATTATGAGAAGAAATGCAGGGGTTCCCGTTATCTGTTTTTTGTTTTTGACATCCGTTTTACTTTTATTAAACGCCTGTCAGACAAATCAAGCCGGATGTTATCCGTCCTCTTGTTTTTCTTCTTCGCAGAAAACCGAAAGCAAGAAAAGCGGCCCTAAGGGACGACGGAAGAACTCTTCCGATTGTACGGTATCCTGTCCCTGTTGTTATATACCCCCGAATAGCTATGCCTGTTGTTGTGCGCATTCCTCGAAGAAAAAGGTCCGGGCAAAGCATAGGTGAACGGCTGTCGGCATTTAAATCCAAGTTTCTCGAAAGTCCTTTTCGTCGAGTCGAAGGGGACGATCATAAGGTAACAGAGGCATGGATGGGGGTAGATCCTTGAGAATTTCTTCCATGACGGAGAGGGCTTGGGCGGCTTCTATTCTATCCATTGCTTTATAGGCAAGAAAATCTCTCATTAAAAAACGTATTCTTTCTTCGATTGATCCTTCTTCGCTTGGGAAAAGAAAAACCATGGTTTTTTTTTCTTTATAATAGTCTAACGATTCTTGGATCATTGCTCTTTGACCATTTATTTCGCTAATACAACCCTTTTTCAATAGGGGATTGGCGTCATAATTCACGAATAACATTTCGCAGCAGGTTTTTCCGAAAGCCCAGACGTCTTCCCTTGCTTTATCGGGAGAGATCAATCGATCGAAAGCCAGACCCGGAGGAATAAAGGTACGGGTCATAACCCTATCATAGTTAGCTATTATTTCCCGGGTTAATTCTTTCTGTTTGACGGCAGCACCTAAGTCGCCGATATAGGCTTTCCATTCTCGAGTAACAAGTATGTTCTCGGGCTTTATATCTCTATGATAGAGTCCTTTCCCATGTAAATAGGCTAATCCTGCGTCGGCATCTCGCAATAACAAGAATCTCCGGTAAAACGAGGAGTTTTCGGTTTTTAGAATTTGATATAGATTTTTCCAACACAAGGGCATGCACATAACGCCGGAAATTTTTTCGTCTATTTTGTATATTTCCGCATGCATGATATCCATTACGTGTCTCTTTTGATCTCCGTAACTGCGAAGAAGTCCTACTTCCCGAGAATAAGATTTGAGGGCTTCCCCGTTTCCCCGTTTGGTTACTCCGATGGCTACTTTTTCCGTGGAGGTTTTTCGCGAAGATAGGAAAAATCCTGTTTGAACCCTTTTAAAGGTGCCTTGGCCGAGAGTACATGCCTTCTCTCCGGACATCAAAAATCCTTCTCCTTTTCGCTTCGGAAACAGATTATAATTGACTGTTGAAGGGTCTTCTTCATCTGCGGGAAGGGTCGTTTCTTGAAAAGAAACGGCTTGGATGAGGGGGTGTCCGGTATCGACGTTACATAGGATCCGGTTCGGTTGAGATACGAGATAGCCGAGGGCTCTTTTCCGCACCGGATCCGGTAGATCATCCGTCGGAAGCGAATGATTTACTTTTTGTATCGTACTCATAAATTCCTCCTTAAGGGTTCACATAAAGAAAAGTTAAAAAAGAGGAGGAACGGACTCCATCGGATGGATGTTTTTTCCTAGAGGTCGTAATTGACCGGCGGCTTCCTGAGCCGACATTCTCGTTTCCGGGTCATAGTCTAATAATTTCCCCAGGACCCGGCGGATCTCTTTTTCCCAAGGAAGTGTTCCTTTGGAAATAGGGATAATCGTTCGTCTTTCGAAGTAACAATCTTTGGTAATTTGGTTGATAATCAGATGGTTAGGCACGAAGAAGCCCGACCTTAGTATGGATTGCTTTTTCGGATCTTTAAACAGGAATCGGGACAAGGTAATCCCCATAGCCCATAAATCTACTTCCGGACCGATTATTTGTCCAAAAACGAATTCCGGGGAGATATATTCGGCTGACATTCCGTAGATGGGGTATTGTTCCTTTTCTTCGTTATATTCCGCCTGCCAATCCTCTCGGGTCATTGCCGACCCGAGGTCACCTATGACACCGATACACCTTTGTTTTTCCGTCGGTTCATTTTTGATCAATAAATTTCCTTCTTTTATATCTCTGTGGATAATTCTCTGCCCATGCAAGTAATCTAATCCTTCCAAAACGTCAACGGCTAATTTCAAGCGAGTTTTCAAGGGATCGTCCCGATCTATGGCCTCATAAAAAGTACCTTGTTCACAAAGCGGGGTAATCATGGCGCCGGTATTCGGAAGAAGGAAAAAAGAAGCGATCAGTTTTAAAATATTTTTGTGTTCCAGTCCGCTACATATCTTTACTTCATGGGCAAAGTCATCCCGTTGGAATTTTTCCGTACAGGGAGTATTTGAGATAACAACCGATTGCAAGTCATGGCCTCCCCCTTGCCGCGAAAAAATCATGCCTTCCTTAATGCTTTTATAGGTGCCCCCCGTGTTCAGAAAGTTGATCGTCCCCTCAGGCAAGAGCGTGACCGATCCATCTTTCAGAGAGGCTATTCGATAAGTTTTCGTGATGCTCCGGCCTTCATTCGCAGGAAAAGAAGTTTCTTGAAAAACGGCATTTTTCGGAACGTCGGAAAGGGTGTCGATATCAGAGATACGTTTGCCGGTCGAGGAACCGAAATCGGAAATGATTCTTTGCACGACCGAAATCGGCAACTTATTTTTTGAAAATTGCGGATATTTCCGGCCTATGTCTTCTTGCAGTCGGAGACATTCGGGTGACGGGGTATTTGTTTTTTGGATGGTGGTCATAAGAGTGCTCCGTTTTTTATTATATAAATAGGGGGGTGGCCGTCGTCTTCGTTATTTTCTTTCCCGCAGAGGAAAGACTTTTGAGAACTTTTTCGGCCGATAATCTTTTTTCAGGATCGGTCATTTGCATGAGGATCGTACGTATCTTTGCAAACGGTAGATCTTCTCCCGGGCGGCGGGAGGATGGAATAAAACTCATTTCTCAGCTCGGTTTGTTAACAAAATCTTAACATTAAAAATAATAAATGTCAATTTGTTTATTGGTAAACTTATTTATTTAATTATAGAGATGGATCCCTTCAAAGGAGAGAAGTCTTCTCTTCAGGGCTTCTCCTCCGCTGAAGCCTCCGATATCCCCGTTTTTTTTGAGGACTCGATGGCAGGGAATGAGAAGGGGATAGGGGTTTTCCCGACAGGCCGTCCCGACGGCCCTACAGGCCGACGGGGAAGAGCTTTCGGCGGCGATCCGGGCGTAGGAAGAGGTGTGACCGAAAGGGATCCGTGAAATGGCGTGCAGTACCTTTTGTCGGTAAGGGGAAAGGCTTTCTAAAGAAAGGGGAAGGTTAAAGAAAGGATCTTTTTTCTCGATATAGCGTAAAAGTTGACGGTGAATTTCCGGTTGCAGGCCTAAGTCGCCTTCAATGGTATAGGAAAATTCGTTTGAGGGGCGTAAGCTAACTTTTTGAATCATGAGATTCCGGACGGATAATAAAACGGAAATCAAAGGGCCTTTCGAGAGAGAACGGGTAAACATGAAAGGCCCTTGTGATAGTTGTTAATCCCCGGCCAGTCTTTCGAAGTCCGATTTGGAAACCTTTTTCCCTTTATGGTACCATTCGGTTCTCTCCACATTTTCGATGAAGGTAACGGAAGGACCGTGCTTGAGATCATTTTTCCAGGTGATTTCGGCAACGATTTGTCCGTCGGTTCGATGAATTTTTTCTGTTCCGTTTTTCTTTCCGGAAACATAAGGCAGCGTGCTGAATAAAACCCCGTCTCGGAAAAGCGTCGCAACCCCCTGTTGCACTCCTTTGTCCCATTCTTCGAAGGAGTCGGGGATTCCGTTAACGAGAAATTTTTTCAGAGTGCCGTGGATTTTATTATTTTTATAAGGAATGATTTCTTTCGGGTCTCCGTTAGGATAGTAAAGAGTTTTACGGACGACATCCCCATATATGACTTCCATGCGGGAAAGAAATTCTCCGAAGGCATTTCTTTCTATTTTCGTCCCGTTCCCGTCCGTGACGGTGGCTTCGATATCGTTTTTATCGGAAAAATATTCACCGGTTAACAGCTTTCCGTTTTGATATCTTTCGTTATTTTTCGGATTACCGTTTTCATACCACCGGGTAATTAAGGTTTCCTGATCGGATAAAAATTCTAATTTCTCTTTAGGGACCCCCGAGGTGTAGTGGAATAATTCGGAAATCAGATGGCCTCGGGAATAAACTTCCTCTTTATAATGGGTAAAACTGTGAGGAAATGTATAAATCGATGCGCCTTCCAGCTCCCCTTCCACGTAATTTTTCGTTACGGTGGAGCCGTCTGCCTTCGTAACGATAATTTGTCCGTTTCCGCCCCGATTCTTCCAATCTTCTTCTGCCAGAGAGACGCCGTACTTATGGAGAAAAACGGTGCTCACGTCGTTCCTGTTGCTTTGTTGACAAGATCCGAGAAAAAACAAAAGAGAACAGGCCGTCAAGGCGGAAGACTTCTTAATGAGTTGTTTCATAAGGGGACTCCATTAAATTGATGGGGGTTGAAGAATTAAATTTTTCATACTTTCCGAGATTTCGGCTATTATTTTAGCATGTTCGAGTTCTACCGATTCAAAAGAAATTGTTTTTTTATCATTTCTGTAAACAAATCGCAAGGTAACATTTTTTCGATCCGGTCCGATTTTATCGCTTCGATAGATATCCAGGAGATAAACCTCTTTCAAAAGATCCGAAGTTTTGCTTTTGGCCAGGCGCATCAAATGACCCGTTTCCGTTTCTTCCGAAACGCAAACGGTCCAATCTCTTTCCGATCGAGGATAGAGGGGAACGGGTTTCATCCGAATCTCTTCATCCGTCGAAGCGGTCAGTGCCGGCAGAGAAATTTCCGCAAAGAAAACCGGGTTTTTGATTTGCATGTTTCTTAAAAAGGAAGGGTGGACTTCACCGATCGATCCTATCGGTTGTTCCCGATAGAAAATGGCAGCTTGTGCATACGGATGCAGAAAGGGTAGGTTCGATCGTTGATAATTAATATCTTCTTCCATGTGCAGGGAGGCACAGAGGTTTTCCGTAATCCCTTTCAGATGAAAAAAATCACAAGGACTTTCTTTTTCCTGCCAATGATAGGGATTTTTTCTTCCGGTCAGAGAAACGGCTATATCGGTCGTTTCGCGGTAGGGGAACTCTTCGGTTCGATAATAAACCTTGCCGATTTCGAAAAGAGAGAGATCTTCCGTTTGCCGATCCAGGTTGTGTCGTATGACGCGAAGGTGTCCGGGAAGCAGGGAACTTCTTAAAACGGAGTGTTCTCGAGAGACGAAGTTAAGAGGGGCAATCGACCCTTTCCCCTTTTCGGAGAGGCGGGCCATGTCGGGAGAAATCAAATCCCCGGTAATGATTTCTCGTAACCCTTCCCGGCGAAGGATATCGAGCACTTTTTTCCCCGATCGATAAAGAGGGTCATCGGGAAGAGAGGAGGGAGCCGCCTCGGGAAGTTTTTTCAA
>CAYGJM010000005.1:10927-25107 GCA_964350295.1 uncultured bacterium
TTCAAAAGAGCGTCAAAACCGGTCATGCGAACGATTTCTTCGACCAGGTCGACTTCTCGGCAGAGATCGTGTCGGAAGAAAGGTATTTTCAGTACGATGGTATGACCGTCTTCTTGTAAGACGGGATGAAAATTCAGGTCGTTAAAAATACGAACGACGTGTTCCGCCGTAAAGCGGGTCCCCAGAAGGCGATTGATAAAGGGGATGCGACAAGAGAGCATTTTATCCGAAAATTCCCGAGATTGACGGTAGACTCTTCCTCGGCGTACCGTACCGCCGGCAAAGGAGGACAATAAGGAAGCCGCCATATCCAATGCTTCGAAAATACGATTCGGGTCGGTCCCTTTTTCAAATAGCCCGGAAGCATCGGTATGGACATTTAAAAGACGGGAGGCTTTACGGATGACTTTCGGATCGAAGTAAGCAGCTTCCAACAGAACGCGAGAGGTTTCTTCGGTAACGCGGGAGCATCGGCTTCCGATAACTCCCGCCAGAGCGATCGGGCGATTTCCGTCGCAAACGAAGAGCATTTCTTCGGGGATGCTTTTTGTTTGACCGTCGAGCATTTCAAAGGGTTCGTCGGGGCGGAGGAATCGGATCGTCGGATGTTTGGAGGAAAGGGTATCGAAATCAAAGGCATGGAGAGGCTGTCCGATTTCCGCGAGAACGTAGTTCGTGACGTCGACGACGTTATTGACGCTTTTCAGGCCGAGGCGACGCAATTCTTCCTTTAACCAAAAAGGAGAGGAACCGACCCGGACGTTATCGATCAGGCGGCAGGCATAAAAAGGGCAGGCCGTTTTCGCTTCGATCGATACGCGCAGTTCGGAATCTATTTTTTCCTTCCCTTCAATGAGGGGGTATTCCGGAAAACGGCAGGGAAGTTTCAGAACGGGGGAAAGTTCCCGAGCGAGCCCTCTGAGACTCATGCAGTGGCCCAGATTGGGAGTGAAGGATATTTCAAGAATTTCGTCTTCGAAATAGGCGGAAGGATTACTCCCGGGAAGATGGTCGTCCGTTAGTTCAATGAGGGCATTACTTTTTTCTTCTCGCCCGAGATCTTCTTCCGAAAGAAGTTTTCCGGCCGATTCTTCACCGTGAATGATTTCTTTGCGAACGATTATCGAATCACCGTCTTTATTCTTTAAGCGTGCTCCCTCGGGTGCTAAAATCGTCATGAGATTCGGGCGACAATTGGGAGCCTTACAGACGACGCGGAGCGTTTCCTTTCCGTCGAAAACGACGGCCGCGCATCCGTCTTCTTTTGCGAGGGGATGAACGCTCATGATTTTTACGACGACCGCTCCTTGAAAGGGGGGGGTAAGGAGATGAACGCGGTCAACTTCCGGCCCCAAGGGAATCAGAAGTTCGGCGATTTTTTCGGAGGTAAGATTCGTGCCGAAGATCCCCCGAAGACGGGTTAAGCTGAAACGCATGAAAATAATCGAATTTACATATAATGTCTTATGTTATACCAAATGGATAATATTGACGAAAAGAGTTAATTTGTTTTGAATAAGTATTCCTTATTTTTAGAGAGGGGAAGGAAGTGAAGAAGAAAGGAGCGGATCCGGTTGAGGGAAAAGAGTCTCCTCGAGAGGGGACTATCGGACATTTGATGCAATGGTTAATGTTCAGCGGGGCCTTGAATATTGCCTTGGTGATCAGTCTGGTTTATGCGGTCGTTAAAAATCACGGTACGAAATCCTTTCGCGGGGAATCGGCCGTCGGAGAATTAACGATCGAAACGGAAAACCGGTCGGGAAAGTTATTGCAGGAATATACTCTTTCGGACTACCGGGAGCTTACCGAATCGTTAAAGGATAAAAGTCCGGTTAATGAAGAGGTTTCCAAAAGAGACCTGGCTCTTTCCTGTTTGGTTACTTTCTATGATTTTGATATTTCTCGGGCTTTAATCGGATGCGATTTGCAAAAAAAAAATCTCGTTCTTCCTTCGGGAGAGTCTTTATCTCTCTATCCCGATTTAACCGATGAACAGTTCGATTTGATTCTCTCCTTTTTAAAAACGGAACGATGGCCTTTTACGAGCAAGGGATTATTTAATCGATTGGTCGAAAGCGGCGACGGCGATCCCTCCCTCCGAAAGGCCTTTTATCTGACGAAAGAGTTTATGCTTCTGGAAGCTCTTTACTGTCAGCAGTTTTTACCGGGAGATGTTTTATTGGATATTCTTTTGCAAGGGCCCTGGGAAATCATCGACCGTTTTTCGGAGTCTCATTATCTCGTGCAAAATTATTCTCATACCTTACGGATCGAGTTCCTCGGAAATTACTTGGAGTACGGTTCCCGGGAAGCTGCCGATTGGATTTTAAAAATCAGTCCGAATCTTGCCTTGAAAATTTTTTCGGATGAAAAGATAACGGCTCTTTTATCCCTTACGGAAGAGGCCGGTCGAGCGGCCGAATCTTTTGCCTTGCAGGTATTGCTTTATTCTCCCTCTCCGGATCTCAAAAAAGAGGCTTGTAAACGATTATATTTTTGGTCGGGCCATTCCGTTGAAGAGCCTTTCGACTATGCCTCGGCAAGGTTTTCGATTGCCGAAAAGTATCATTTGGATCTCGGAAATGAAGAGGAGACGTCTTTTGTCGAAAAGGAGGAGCCGAGACTCTATCGGGTAAAAAGCGGCGATTGCCTCTCTAAAATAGCAAAGAAGTTTCAAGTCGGAGTGCGAGAGCTTCGCACGGTCAATCATTTGGAAAAGGATGTAATCAGGGCAGGAACCGTTTTAGTAATCCCTAAGGGAGAGGATCATAGCCTCCCGGATGCCAGGGAAAACAGGTGAGAATTCTTTTCAGAGTAAGCAAAAGACCCTTGAAACAGCCGTATTTTTGAATGGCTTCTATGGCATATTCCGAACAGGAAGGATAAAAACGACAGCAGGGACCCAGAAAGGGGGAAATTGTTTTTTGATAGGCTCGAATGAGCAGGATGCAAAAGCGTTTCATGCCCTCAGAATACTCTTTTTTTCGAAAACTTTCAATAATAATACAATCTTTAACTTGCTATTTGTCAAACCGATTTGCTAGGATATCTACCGAATTTTTCATGCGGAAGTGGCGGAACCGGTAGACGCGCTAGCTTGAGGGGCTAGTGGGATTTTTCCTGTAGGGGTTCGAGTCCCCTCTTTCGCAACATTTTTCCGAAGCTTTTAAAAGAATATTCCTTTATTTTCTTCGTTATGTGGATATTGCACGATTTCTTTAAGGGAGTCATTATCGGTTTCGTCATTTCGGCTCCTCTCGGTCCGATCGGGATTTTGTGTATCAAAAGAGCTTTAACCGAAGGCAGGCGACAGGGCTATGCTACCGGACTGGGGGCCTTGAGCAGTGATCTTCTCTATGCAACCGTAGCTGCATTCGGGGTTCATTTTATCATTCGCTTTTTAATGGAACGTTCCTTTTGGATTTGTTTGGTCGGCGGGATATTTTTGATCGGCATGGGTGTCTCTATCTATCGTAAAAAAATTTCTTTTCACCGGGAAGAAATCGAACCTTTGCATTTACGCCGGATTTTCACTTCGGCATTTTTGTTAAATATAGGAAACCCTTTCGTATTGATCGTTTTTTTGGCCGTGTTTTCCGGTTTCGGTTTTTCCGGATGGATTGATATGGGACGACACCTTCTTCTCATTCTTTCGTTATTGGCGGGATTGGCCTCGGGAGGGGCTGCTTGGTGGTTTTTTCTCACGGAGCTTTCCTGCTTACTTCGGAAAAAAATGCATATTCGGGGGATACGTATCGTTAATAAAATATCGGCCGCTTTAGTGGTCTGTCTCGGATTGGCCGTTCTGCTCTCGCTTTTTTTCCCGATCAAAATTTTTAACGAACGTTTCGGTTCAATGTAACTCTCGGTAAAGAAGTTTTATTTTTTGCAGAAGTCTCTCGGAAGGATTCAGAAGACCCAGTTTTCGGAAGGAACGTTCCGTTACCAATTCTCGAATCATCGTCAACTCTTCGAAAGAAAACGTTTCGGATCGTTCCTTTTTATGTCTACCGCAAAAAAAAGACCCTTCGGTAAAGAACAGGGGATCGGAGAAGCCTTTACAGACTTGACAATCGATTTTTTCGGGAAGACATCCTTCATGCAATAGTAGTTTGAGATAAAAACTCCCCGGAAAGGGAGCCGGATTCTCGGCCGATCCCAAGTTTGTCAGATAGGATTTTAATAGATCGAACAGTTCCGGAGCCGGTTGATCCGGCATTTGAGATCGGGCGATCAGTCGCACGAGTTCCGAAGCCGCAACGAGTTTTTCGAAGTTTTCTCGTAAGGAGAGGAAAGGCTGCGTTACTTTGCCTTCGGACAATCGGTGCAGAGAGTTTTTTGAAGGTCGGTAAACGTATTCGCCGTAGGTAAAAGGTTGGCATAGATTTTTTTTCGAACTTTTGATGCCGAAGGCCCCCTTAACGATAAAACGGAGGAGGCCGGCCTCTTTCGTAAAACACTCGAGCAGGGAATCGTATTCTCGAAAGGTCGAAGCGGAAAGAACGATAGCTTGTACGACTTGTTCGGTCATGGGGAAAATCCGAAAGAATTATGGACGAAGCGTATACGGAAATCCTTTTGAAAAGCCAAGAAAAATAATTTTTTGTCCGAGAGGGTTTTTTATTTTTCGCTTGGCTTAAAAAAATCTCCGTATTAGAGTATTCCCTCCTATATAGATGCACCGATAGCTCAATCGGATAGAGTACCCGGCTTCGAACCGGGTGGTTAGAGGTTCGAGCCCTCTTCGGTGCGTTTTTCTTCGAAAATATTTAAAAATTGGAATATAAGTTTCTTTTTAAATATACTGACGAAAAATAAAGTCAAAGGACGGGGAATTTTTATGTACGGAAAGCAAGAAAACGACGGTTATTCCGTTTCGGTTTCGGGAAGACATGTTTTAATTACCGAAGCTATTAAGACTTACGCTTGCGAGAAAGTAAAAAAACTCGAACACTATTCAAAAGATATTTTAGACGTCGCCATTACGATGGATATCCAAAGACAGGAACATCGCGTGGATATTTTGGTGAGAATCGGTCATTTCGTGATTAAGGTACACGCTTCTTCGAACGATATGTATGCTTCGATCGATCGAGCCGTGGACAAGCTGGTGGCCAAGTTCATGAAATATAAATCGAGGATGCAGGCTCATCATAATAAGGATTTGACGACGGTTAGTCTCGAAGCGGACGTCATTCGGGCTCCTTTTCGTCAGGAAGATGCCATTAACGACGATATCGAAGAGGAAAACTTCAAGGAATTGGAAGAGGATTATACTCATCAGATCATCAGTCGAGAGAGCGTCGTTCTGAAAACGCTAACGGCTGACGAGGCGGTTATGAAGATGGATTTATCCGGCGATCCTTTTCTGATTTACCGTTCCGAAGAGGATCAAAACGTTAAGGTGATTTATCGAAGAAAGGACGGGGATTATAATTTGGTAGCGCCTCGCTAAGGGAAGTGAATGGTATTGCGACACGGAAACCTTTCTCTGGAATGGTTAAAACATGACGGATTCCGAATCTCTTCGCCATCCAAGATCCTTTATATCGATCCGTACGGTCTTTCGGAAGGAGTAAAGGCCGACGTCGTTTGTATTTCTCACGGTCATTATGACCATCTGGACGAGGCTTCCTTACAAGCGATTATGACGGATCGAACCGTTGTTATTTGTCCCGAAGATCTTCGGGATTTTTTTGTCCGGCACTTTCCCGACTCGCCCGTTTATCCCTTAGCTCCTTATCGGGAAACAATAACGGGGGAAATAAAGATTGGTACGACTCCGGCTTATAATGAAAATAAACCCTTTAACCCTCGCGAAAAACAATGGCTCGGTTTTATTATCGAATGGGAAGGAACGGTTATTTTTTTTGCGGGCGATACCGATGCTTTGCCGGAACTGGAAAAAATACGTTGCGATATAGCGTTGTTGCCCGTTTCCGGAATTTATGTCATGAACGCCGAAGAGGCCTCTCGTTTGGCGAACCGAATCATGCCGAGAGTGGCCGCCGTTCCCATGCATTGGGGGGCCATAAAAGATGAGGAAGGTCGTCCGGTCGGTCGACCGGAAGACGCTCGACTATTTCGAGATCACTGTCGCTGCCCCGTTGTTATTTTAGATCCGGTATCCCTTTGAAGGATATCTTTGATCCGATTCGAAACCGCCGGGTTTCTTCCGGTCCGGAGGAAATCGTTCGTCAGCGCTGGGTTACATTCATGTCGGAAAAATTGCATTATCCCCGATCATCCATCGTCATCGAAAAACAAATTCGAAACCTTCCCCACTTGGAAGAGCCTTCTTCTTCCTTACCGGATCGGAGAATCGATTTTCTGGTATATGTTACGAAAGGGGAACGATTGATACCCCTTCTTTTGGTCGAGTGCAAGAGAGGGGACTTGCACCTTTCCGCCCTTCATCAGGTAAGAGGCTATAACTATTACGTCGGGGCTCTATTTATCGGCATCGCCGGACCCGAGGAATTTCTTCTCGGTTATGAAGTAAACGGGATTCGGAAAACCTGTCCCTTTCTTCCTTCTTATCCGACGTTAAAATCCATGATCTCCTCCGACGACGCCCGAGGAGGGTGATTCCGAAAAATAATAAGTCGTAATAAAAGGATTCCGGCTTTCGAACGTACACCATCCCGGTTTCCCCGAAAAAAAATCCGACAGCTCCTCGTTCGGACCCATATCAACCGATCCGTAGGGGGGAATCTCTATTTGCTTTCGTAATACCTTCGTATCCGCTACTCGGTAGCAAGTAAGGAGTACATCGGCTTTTCGTGCATAAGTTTTAAGAGGAGCTTCATTTAGGCAGATGACGGAACCTCTTCTCGACGGAAAAGGAGCCCAACGAAAGGTGGAGGGTTTGCGGGAGAGCGAGGGATTGGCCGGTTGAAAGTTCGTGCAAATATTACAAGGAAGCCCCCGGCCCTTATATCCGATATCCAATCCTACTTTAATTCTGGCGGGAATGATTTCCGTTTCGGAACGCGCTATTAGGCGAAGGGCTGATCCTCGAGGATGTTTTGCGGGGGATAACCGGGAAAAACCGGAAGAGGGATAAAGAACCTTTTCCTTTCGTTCCAATAAGTTCCCTTTTCGGTCATAGAGCTCCGTATCTATCCAAAAAGAACCCGGGGAGTAAATCGGATAGAAATAAATATGAGTAAAAAAAAGATCATCCTCCCGTATGGGTACGAAAAGAGAAGCCGGGTACCGGGAGTCATCCGGAGCGGTCCAATAATCTTCCTTCCCGGTAGCCGGAGAGAGGTCGTAATAGGTATGGGTCAGACTGACGAAAGAGTCGGTTCGATGTCGGTTTCCTACGATAAATCGTGGAAAAATCGAGGGAAGACGTATGTTTATTTTGAGGCAACCGGCTTCGCCGTTCAGATGTTTTGCCAGAGAAGGGGAATCCTTTTGAAAAATTTGTCGGCAGGAATAGGGTTGTAAAGAGAGTTTTTCCGAAAAAGAAAGGACCTTTCCTTGCCGATTATAGGCCGACAAGACGAGGATCTCGTCATGGACCGGATCGGGTCCGTTGATCAAGGTAAGGAAAGGTTCGATTTCATTCGTACAATAAATATTGAAACCCGATTCAACGGGGTTTTCCCTGCGATTGATTTCGGTATCCGCGGTATTGTTGAATACTCTTTGCGCCGCATGAACGAAGGAAGAAAATGTCTCGTTATAGTACTCGATGACGACGGCAGGATAGGGGAAAACGATATTTTCTTCGGAAGAGAAAATCATTTCGACCGATCCGGAATGAAAGGAAGGGGGTAGATAATCGGACATTTCGAAAAGATAGCCTTTTTCATCTCTTATTTCCGGGCTCTCGGATCGTACGATTCGTCCCTCTTCATTACGAAGAATCATTTGTAAGTGTATTTCGGAAATTTTTCGTTTGATTTTCCAATAATTTAAAAAAAGAAGTCGGAAAGAAATTTTCGGATGATCGATGAGAGGAAAAATACAGGAGGCCTTTCGAGTGACGTGAGAAGGTTTCTCGCTTGTTAAAGAGGAAAGATGGGCAAGATAACTTTTCATTCGACCGTTTTTTTTGAAAAGACTTATGATGTGTTAATTAAAAATTTTTCTACAGAATTATTTGGGAAAAAATTTTTTTCCTGGAAAAGTTGTCGTTTTTTCCTTATGATGGCCGGGATTCATCCGGAATCCATCGAAACGTCGGGTTTTGCTCGTCCATGATTTCAGGGCTTTTGAAAGGTGTGTTTCGGAAGAAAGGAAAATATCATATATCGTAGAGTTTTAGGTTGTTAACTCTTCAAAAATAAAGAATTTTAAATAAAGCGGCATTCGTTTTCAAACGATGGAAAAGAAATCGGCAATTCCTATGTTTTTTAATGTCATGATCGAGAAAAAAGATTTTTTGGACGTCCCCTTTATTTTTCACAAGACAGGCTACAGTTATGCAGGAAATACTTTTAAACGTCGAATCGAAGGAGATCCGTATGGCGTATCTCCGAAACGGGATTTTACAGGATTTAACCGTTGAAAGAAAAAAAGAGAGACAGTTAACCGGTAATATTTATCGGGGTCGGGTGACCAACATCCTTCACAATATTCAATCGGCATTTATTGATATTCACGAATCCGAAAACGGATTCATTCATATTTCGGATATCATCGAAAATAAGAAAAAATTTGAAGAAATGTACGACATGGATTTCGATTCGGTAGCGGATACCGATTCCGATGAGGGAGATTCGTCGCAACGGGATATCGAGGAAGTCATGAAAATCGATCATCCCGTGTTGGTACAAGTTTTAAAGGAACCGATCGGATCCAAGGGGGCTCGACTGACCTCGAAGGTTTCCATTGCCGGTCGCTATTTGGTATTATTGCCGAATTCTCCCCATAGAGGGGTTTCCAGACGCATAGAGGATCTTTCCGAAAGAAATAAATTGAAAAAATTAATACGTTCTTTCGAAATGCCCAATGATATGGGGTTAATTTGTCGAACGGCAAGTCGATTCGCTTCGGTAGAGATGCTGATTCACGAAGCGCACGATCTTTTAAAGACTTGGGAAGAGATCGTAGATAAATTTCATAAAACGAAACAACCTTCCTGTTTGTTTCAGGAATCGGATTTGATTAAACGATCGGTTATGTTGGCCATTGATAAGAGGTATGATCGTTTATTGGTCGATGACTACAATACATTCAAAAAATGCAAGGAAATATACGGAAAATATGCCGATGAGCATGTGCTCAAACTGGAGTTATATCGGGATAAAATCCCGATGTTCGAAAGATTTAACGTCGAAAAGGAGATTGAAAAGGCCTTACGTCACAAAATATGGCTTCCTTCGGGCGGTTATTTATTTTTTGAACATACCGAAGCCATGTGTACGATAGATATCAATTCCGGGAGAAGCACTCGGAATGAAAAAAATCTGGAAGAAACATTGGTGCGGATTAATTTGGAAGCCATTGAGGAAATCACTCGCCAATTACGCATTCGTAATATCGGCGGATTGATTATTTGTGATTTTATCGATATGAGAATGCGCAAGAATCAAAAGAGAATTTTGAATCACCTTCGAGAATGCATGAAACAGGATAGTGCCAAATGTACCATTTTGGGGATGAGCGAATTCGGATTGGTCGAGATGACGAGACAACGGAGTCGCGAATCTCTGAAACAAATGATGTTTATGGATTGTCCTTATTGTCGGGGAGAAGGATGGATCAAAAATTTTGCGACCGTTTCCGTCGAAATCGAAAGAATGATGAATAAGTTGATCGTTTTGGAAAATCAATTTGCCTTGCAGTTGGTCGTTCATCCGGAAACCGATCGTTATTTGGAAGAGATTGATAAGAATTTCCTGCTGCGAACGGCCGAAAAAATGAACGCCGTTCTTACTTTCGGTACGGACGATACGTATCATTTAAATCAATTTCAATTTTTCTCGACGTTAACCAACCGGCCTTTGCACTGATGAAAGAACTACGACCTCTTTTAGATCGCCTCGATGATTTTCATCACCGAGGTATTTTGGGAATAAAGGCTTGCGGGATCGTTAAGGAATTTATGCTTAGCTATGCCCGGATGGTTTCGGCCGGAGGGGAAGAAGCCGATCGAGTGATTCCTTTATTCTCTCTGTATTTCGATTTTTTATATAATCTGGCGCAAAAACCGTTTGTTTTCGAACCTTATCATAAACAGATTGTCTCGCCGATCGATTATTATGCTTTCGGAGTCGATTTTTTCAAGCCGTTAATTTCTGCGGAAATTTCGAAATATTTAGGAGAAGAAAACGTACGAAAAATGATCGCGGATCTGGAAGCCGGCGAAAACGTTATTTTATTTGCCAATCATCAGACGGAGGGCGATCCTCAAATCATCAGCGTATTATTGGATAAAATGCATCCCCTCTTTGCCAAGACGATGATTTTCGTAGCCGGAGATCGGGTGATTTCCGATCGATTGGCGGTTCCTTTCAGCATGGGGAGAAATTTGCTATGCGTTTATTCGAAAAAACATATACGCAATCCTCCCGAAAAGGAAGAAGCCAAACGTCTGCATAATAAAAAGACGATGCAACGGATGGCACAACTTTTAAAGGAAGGGGGAAAATGCATTTACGTTGCTCCTTCGGGCGGAAGAGATCGGCCCGATGTAAACGGAGAATTTACCCCCGCTCCTTTTGATCCGCAAAGTATAGAAATGTTTTATTTAATGGCAAATAAAGCCGGGGTTAAAACGCGTTATTATCCGTTATCTCTTCTCACCCACATGGTTTTACCTCCTCCTAACGAAGTAGAAGCCGAGTTGGGAGAAGAAAGAACGGTCAGCTATTCCGGTGTTTATGCCGCTTTCGGCAAAGAGATTGACATGATTGACTTCCCGGGGCATATTCACGAAAATAAGATAAAACAGCGTCATGCCAGAAGTCATTTTATTTGGAGCCGAGTATATGAAGACTATCGTCAGTTGGTTGCCATTCAAAAATCTTACGAGAAATAGTTTTCTTTTTTTACTTCTTTCGTCATTTTTTTCTTTTTTATCGGCCGATTATTCCGTAGTGGAAGATCTCTTTAAGGAGAAAGTCTTGACCCCGTCCATGCAGGGGATCGAGAGAAAAAAAATACGCTTGACGAACGGTTTGGAAGCTTATCTGATTTCCGATCCGGAGGCTCCTCGGTCGGCGGCAGCTCTTTCGGTCGGGGTCGGTTGGTCGGAAGATCCGAAAAATGCCGTCGGAATGGCTCACTTCGTCGAGCATATGCTTTTTTTGGGAACGGAAGAATATCCGGAAGAAGGAGAGTACGGCGATTTTATTAAAAATCACGGGGGGTATAGCAACGCCTATACCGGAATGACCAAAACCGTTTACATGTTCAAGATCAATAATCCCCAATTCGAGGAAGCTCTTCACCGATTTTCTCGTTTTTTCGTTCATCCTCTTTTTACCCCTTCCGCTTTGGGAAGAGAGAAAAATGCGGTGAACGAAGAGTTCGTTTCTCGATTGAATAACGATGATATCCGACAGTTTTTGGTGCAATCCTCCCTCGGGAACGGGATGTGGGGATGCGGAAATTCGGAGACGCTTGCCGATGTGCAACGGGAGGAATTGATTCGCTGGTACCGGGAGCATTATAGCGCAAATCTCATGAAGTTATCCGTTTACTCTTCCCTACCCATGGAAGAATTGATTCGACAAGTCGATGCGGATTTTTCTTCCGTCCCCGATCATCGGGTCGAAATACCCCTCCTTGAGGTTCCGGCGGTGAAGTCGGAGTATTTAGGAAAGGAGATTCGTATCGAATCGATAAGGGATTTAAAAAGATTAACGATGGTTTGGGAGGTTCCTTCCGAATTCGCGGGTGATGAAGATCACCATACGCTTTCTTTTTTGGCCTATGTACTGAATCAAGAGGCTCCCGGAAGCCCCGCTTCCTATTTAAAAGAGCAGGGTCTTATCAACGGAATAGATTGTAGCGGAGAGACCGTGGATGATCAGTTGGCCTACTTCGTCATGTCTTTGGAGTTAACTCCTTCCGGAATGGAGCAAAAAGATCGGGTGATCGATGTTTGTTTTCAGGCCCTTCATAGTTTAAAAAAGGGGATCCCTCCGTATTTGTTTCGAGAGATGGTCGAAATGGCAAAGACGAAATATCGCTATCAAACGAGAAAGGACCCCATGAAAGTCGTTACCTTTCATGCCGCTCATCTACAAGAGGAAGCCCTTGCCGGTTATCCGGAAAAGACTCTTTGGCCCCGAAGCTATGACTCGGAAAAGATGAAAAGGTTGTTAAAATGTCTCAAGGCCGATCGATGCGTTTATTATGTTATGGCTCCCTCCGCCATTCTCGGAGAAGAACCTTTGGATCGTCGAGAAGATTATCAACGAGTCTCTTACGGATTAAGGGATATTTCTCGAAAAAATCTACAGCATTGGGAGAACGGGAAAATAACGCATTCTTTCCTTCTGCCGAAGGAGAATCCTTACATTCCCGATGATTTGGAATCCGTCGTAACGACGGAGGAGCGAGAGCCGAAAATTATTTCATCTACCCCGAAGTCCGAAATTTATTATTTGGGCGATACCGAGTTCCGTTCTCCGGAATCCTATTATGATTTTTATATCAAAACCCCCTCTTTGGATCCTACGCCGCTCAATGAGGTTTTAAGCGATTTGGAAGAGTTTTCCTTTTATGAAGCATCAACCCCTTTAAGAATTCAGGGGGGAATTGCCGGTTTGTACGGAAATATTCATAAAAATAAAAATTTCGGCTGGCGTATTACGGTAAACGGTTACAGTCAGAAGTCTGCCGACTTTCTCGGTTCTTTTTTGGAAGTTTTTCTTACCCATAAAACGGATAGGGCTTCCTTTAACAGATATAAGGAATACCTGCTGAGGGACTACCATAATCGGGAATTAGAGGGAAGTTATCAGGTAGGAATGCAATTATTGGCCGGGATCCTCTATAAAAATAACGTTTCCTATGCCGAAAAAATGAAAGTCTTGGAATCGGTCGCTTACGAAGACTTCAGGGATTATATCTCTTCCCGCTTTGAGGAAGTCTATGTCCGAGGGATGATTTACGGAAACGTAACCGAAAAGGGTGCCGGGGAAGTCGTTGCTTCGGTGCTACAAAAATTTGAGAATATCCCCCCTTATCCTCCGGAGCATCAAATCGGCGAGATGGTATTGGATATGAACAAGGAAAAAACGCCTCGTTGCATTTCGACACGAACGGTATTGGACGGCAATGCCACGATATTATTAATCGGAGAAGGAGAGGCCGATTTTCGGAAGACCGGTTTGCAACAATTACTTTCTTCGGCTCTTGAAAATCCTTTTTTTGAAAATCTCAGAACGAAACAGCAGACCGGTTATATCGTCTATACGATGGGACAGGAAGTGGAAAATAAACTTTTTAATTACTTTTTGGTGCAATCCAATACCTGTACGCCGGAAGACTTATTGACACGATTCGAATCCTTTAACGAAGCCTTTTTATCTTCCTTGAATACGGAGGGTTTTTCTTCCGAAAAATTTGAAAGAATTAAGGAGTCCGCTTTAGTAACTCTCCGAAAGCCGCTAAATAATATCCGAGAAGCCGGGCAAAGATGGAGTGCCTTGGCCTTTCAATACGAAGGAGATTTTAAGCGCCTGTCCAAGAGGATAAAAGCTATGCAAGATATTAGTTTTGAGGATTTTATAAATTATTCTCAAGAGTATCTCGGAAGAGGAAATCCCATGCGAATAGCTGTTTTCGTGAACGGAAGAAGCGAAGCCCCCGAGTCGGCCGGCCCCCTTCCGGTCGATTACGTTCCCATCGAAAATCTCTCCGTTTTCAAGTCGGAAAATGATTATACGGCTCTGAAGTCCGGCTCCGGAAAGTAATAAAAAGATTCCCGTTTTAATCAAAAAACGATACAATAACGGGGTTTTCCGCGTGAAACGGAGGGAGGGACATGAAAACGGAAACGGAGAGTTCCGTAACACCTTTACAAAAAAGCAACGGCCGAAAAAAATTAATTTTTGCAGCCGGGTTTGCTCTGTTTTCCATGTTTTTCGGCTCGGGGAACTTGGTCTTTCCAATTATTGTCGGTCAACGGAGCGACGGCCATTACTTGCCGGCTATTGTAGGAATTTTATCGACGGGGGTATTCGTCCCCTTCCTCGGCGTTTTCGGAA
>CAYGJM010000005.1:25117-28008 GCA_964350295.1 uncultured bacterium
AATTCATTCGTTAAAAATTGGTTATACGTTTGAATATCGGCCAATTTTTTTCCTGTTTCGGTAAAAAAGGGGCTTTTTTATTTTCCTTCCTTTCTTTGGCTTTAATGGGCCCTTTCGGAGTTTTAGCTCGCTGTTTGACGGTAGCACACGGAGCTCTTTTACTCCTCTTTCCCAAAGCTTCCCTTCCCGTCACCGGAGCCGTGTTGTGTCTTATCGTTTATTTTTTTGCGGCCAATAAAAAGAAGATCGTTTCCGCTCTCGGCATGGTTCTGACCCCTTTATTATTATTTTCCATTGCCTTGATTGCTTTTTTCGGAGTTTATAAGGGGGGAATGTCGGGGATCTCGACCGGTTTTTCATTCGAGGCCTTTAAAACGGGTATTTTCCAAGGCTATCAAACCATGGACCTGTTGGCTGCTTTTTTCTTTTCTCAATTTATGATGAAACACTTGGGAGATAAAATCCCTCCGGGTTCGGGAGAGAGTTCCGTCGGAAAGTTATTTTATAAATCTTCTTTTATAGGGGCCTTACTTTTATCGGCCGTTTATTTCGTATTGGTTCTTCTGGGAGGCATTTATGCTTCTTCCCTGGAAGGGGTGCCTGCTCAGGAAATGCTCGGGAAAATAGCTCTTCTGGCACTGGGTTCTCGCGCTGCTCCTTGCGTCTGTCTGGCCGTTATTTTTGCCTGTATGACGACGATCATTGTTTTAGCTTCTTTATTTGCCGATTTTTTCCGAGAAAAAGTGATGCAGCGAAAGATCGGGAACCGACTTTCTCTGGGAATAACCTTAACGATCGGTTTTATTGTTTCCACGTTTGATTTTTCCGCTATTTCTCATTTTCTGGGACCTTTACTCGAGGTTATTTATCCGGCTCTGATCGTTTTAACCGTCGTTAATATTTTTTATAAGTTATTCGGTCGAAAGGCATCGCATTGGCCTTTTACTTTGGCCTTGCTGGCCAAACTCTCTTGGGTTTGACATCCTCCTCGCAATCTGCGCCTTATATCTCCGTCCTGAAGGACGGAGATATAAGGCGCTATTGATAAAAAGAAGCATTGACAAACTTCTTTTTTTAGGCATTATCCCGGTTTATGGAACACCCGATTTTAATTGTCGGGGCCGGCCCCGTCGGCTTGACGGCAGCTTTGGCTCTTGCACGTTATAAAGTACCCGTTCGTTTGATTGACAAGGAACCCCTGCCGAATCCCTATTCGAAAGCAGTGGCCTTACACCCGAGAACGCTGGAAATTTTCGAATCTTTGGGGGTCATACGGGATTTTTTGGAAGCAGGTCATAAAATTCAATGGCTTACATTTTTTGTTGAAGGGAAGAAGCGAGTCTTCTTAGAAACCGGTTCCCTTCCTACCGCTTATCCTTTTATTGTCAGCCTTCCCCAGAGCGAAACCGAAACAATTCTCACGAAACATTTGCTCGATCTCGGGATACGAGTCGATCGACATTGCGAGCTGATCGAGGCCTCAATAAAAGATGACTTTGTGGAATGCACGCTGATAAATGATAACGGCAATAAAGAGACCCTTATTACCCCCTATCTGATCGGATGCGACGGAGCACACGGATTCGTTCGCTCTGCAATGGGAGCCTCTTTTCCGGGATTTGATTACCTCAAGCACTTCGTATTGGCAGACGTAACAATGAATTATCCGGCAAAAAAGGAAGAGGTCCGAGGCTTTTTAACTCCGGGAAAAAACATTCTTTTTTTCCCTTTGAACGGTAAGGATCGCTATCGAGTGATTTGTCAATTATCTTTTCTGTCGAAGGAGGAGCTCGACAGGGTATCTTTTTCTCGTTTCAAGGAAATGATCGAAGAGGTTCCCGGTCAATCGATACGTATTTTGGATCATCAGTGGTTTTCCGTATTTTCCATCCATCACCGCCTGTCCGATCATTATCGCGATCGACGCGTTTTTATTGCGGGAGATGCCGCGCATGTTCATAGTCCCGTAGGCGGACAGGGATTGAATATGGGATTGCAGGACGTTTATAATCTGGCTTGGAAATTAGCTTCGGTTTCCAAAGGAACGGGGGGGGAACGACTCTTGCGTTCCTATGCCGAAGAGAGGAGACCCGTTGCCGAAAAGGTTCTGAGTCTAACCGATAAAATGACCGATTTTCTTCCCGTTCGAAGGGGTTTTTCCTTCTCGGTGAAAAAAATGATTCTTTTTTTTCTCGGACGATCGGAAAAAATGAAACGATCCTTCCTATACCGATTATCGGGTTTATCAATTCATTATCGGAAAAGTTCTCTTGTCGCAAGGGGCGGAAGCCTTTTCGGAATTCGTTCGGGGGATCGATTTTTGAATGCATTCGTTACGGAAATAAGTACGGAAAAAGAACGAAAAATAATAGATTTTTTGCAGGATCCTTTAAAGCACCGATTGGTAATCTTCGGTAATCGAAAGAGACATCAGGAAATGGCAACTTTTATCAAAGAGGCCGAAGGAGAATTTCAAAAATATTTGACGATTAGCGTGATCTTTCCGTCAAAAGAAGGAGCGGAAAAAGGTTATTTGATCGATAACGGAGGTAAGGTGGCCGCCCCTTACCGTCAAGGAGCGGTTTTTTTCGTTTTAGTCCGGCCGGACGGTTATATCGGATTCATTCAAAAGAAATTACGAACCGATTATCTTCGTCGTTATTTGGTATCTTGTTTCGGAAAAGAAGAAAACCATTCCGCCAAGCTGCGATAATAAAGCTCCACGACTTTATCAATGACCCGATCGGGATCATGTGCCAATAATAAGGCTTGTCGAAAATTATCCTGACAAAGAGGTTCGCAATACAAAACGGGGCCGTGAATCAGGCGAAGCAGGGTTAGATTGCGATGGTAAATTCCCGAAGAGCGTTTCAGACAAAGGACTTTCAGAT
>CAYGJM010000005.1:28018-34979 GCA_964350295.1 uncultured bacterium
GGGCAGAACCAAAAGATCGGCGGCTTGTTTTTGCGTGATTTTGGCCAAAGATATCGACTTTTCAATATCGTCCTTTATCAAAAGTCGGATGAATTCATAACGAGAAACAGGATTTTTTAAGGAAGAATTTCGAAAGGGCTCATCCTTAAGAGCGCCCCTTTTAAAAGCTCCCGGAACGAAAAAAAGGGTATAGTCTTCTTCGATTCCCGGATTTTTTCCCGCTTCGTCGTAGACGCCTCCCAAATTATAATGGCAAGAAACCGTCACGTCCGGAGCAAAGGCATTAATCATTTCCGCTCTTTTTTCCAGATCTAAAAAATTATAGGTCGATGAAAAGATTTCCGAAGGGGGAGCTCTCTCCCAACGTTTCCGCTCTCTTTCCCTTTCCGACGAATCGGTAATCGGAGAAAGAAGTTTTTCTACGGCTTGATGATAGTCTTCTTCCAGCCAAAGAGCAAAATCTTTTTCATAAACGGGTTGCCCGATTTCCGTTTTCGTCATCAGTACTTCCGCTCCGGCCTTTCGTAGTCGATCGGCCAGTTTGCAGGCGGTTCGGACCGTCAGATCTCCCTCATGAAACTGCAAATCGGAAGCGAAATCCACTCGTTCCGAAGGAATAAGATCGATATATCTTTGTTCCAGAAAGGCATAAGCTCCTCCGATATGTCCGGGGTCCAGGGCAATGCGTTTCCCGGCAAAAGGGCGTTCGGGATCAAAGGAAACGGGAGAAGAGGGACGGGGGCGATTCCCGAAATACAGAGCAAACTCTTCCCGATCTTTTTGCTTGTCGGCAAAAGAGGCATAAATGGCCAGGTGATCGTCTTTGATTCGATAAAATTGCTCGACCTCTTCGTCTTTCTGAAGAGCCGTTTTGATTTTGGAGCAAACCTCTTCTTTTTCGAGAGTTTTTTGGTGGGAGTCGAAGTCATGGCCATTTTCAATAAGCGTTTTTGCCGAAAGGGATTGAGCAATCAATAAGAGGAGGAGGCAGACGTTCATTCTTCCATATTGTGGTAAACGGCATCGACGTCTTCGGTATTTTCCAACCAATCAATCAAGGCCTTGTTTTTTTCTCGGTTTTCCTCGTCACAGGCGACGGAAACGGTGGGTACGGGGTGAATATCGGCTTCGAGATAGGGAATGGACAATCGAGCTAAAACCTCTTTGACTTGCTGCAGGTTTTCCGGAGGAGTCGAAAGAATGTAAAGCTCTTCTTCGGTTTCAAACTCTTCGACGCCCGCATCGATGGCCATATGAAAAAGTCGATCGGAATCGCAGGCATTTTTTTCGATCTGGATAATGCCCGAGAGGGTAAAATTAAACAGCACCGAACCCGGAGAAGCTATTGTTCCCCCCTTCTTATTTGTGGCAATGCGCATGTCGGAGGCAAAGCGATTGCGATTGTCGGTCATTCCCTTTACGATGATTCCCACGCCGCCGTATCCGTATAATTCATACGTTACCTCGTCATAGTTCGTTTGGTCTTTCGAAGAGGCCTTCTGAATATTTCTGTCAATCACGTCATTCGGCATGTTGGCTATCTTAGCCTTATCGACGGCTTGACGAAGTTTATCATTCGTTTTCGGATCCGGACCGGAGGCCTTCACCGCGCTGATGATTTCTTTGGCCAGACGAGAAAAAATTTTCCCTTTGGCTTTATCCGATTTTTCCTTTCGATGTTTAATGTTTGCCCACTTGCTGTGTCCGGCCATAAAAATGAATCTCCTATTTGAAAAAAGAGAGGCGATTTTTTCGTTCCCATCCTTTTGCTTGCTCATAGAGAGGAAAACTTTTTTCTTTTTCTTTAAACTCTTTCGTATGAATCCGGTGACGCCCGGATTCGTCGGTATACGGGGGGAAAACCTCATGGAGCATTTCATGGTAAATCACGTATTCCAAAAAGTATTTCGGCACGTTTTCAGTGTCCAGGAGACGGTGAACTTTAATGAGTTTGAGAGGCTCGTGATAGAGACCGAAGGTCATCTGCGATTTCGGCTTCGTCGAGGAATTTCCGAACCAGGTAATGCGAAGGCGAAGGCGACCGGAAAAATAACGTTCGTTTAAGGAGGAGTAAATCTTTTGCAGATCGTGATTTTTCCCTTTGGAAGTCAGTTTGTCGGACGAAACATTCTGCGTATAATCAAAAAAAGGCAGGTTTTCATGAATATAATCTCGGAGAACGGCCTGTGCTTTTCGAAGACGTTTTTTGAGAATGAAATCGGCAAGAGCTTCCAGAACTTCTCGACGGGCCGTCAAAAACATCCGGTGAATCGATACTTTCGTATGGCGACCGTTTTTCCCGAGAAAAGAGACTATGGATGAACGATTATCGTTGATCAAAATTTCGAGAGGTATGCCGCAGAGAGAGTGGAGAAATTTTTCAAAGTGTTTCATTTCAGTAATTTTTCCATCGTAATTTTACTCCGAAAAAGACCGTCATCCTCTTTCAGCCAATGCCTTTGATAGCCGACCTCCCGGAATCCGAGTCTTCGATAGAGAGAAATAGCCGGATTGCCTTCAAAAACTTCCAGATAAAGAACTTCCAAATGAAAATTTGTCTTTCCTAATTCTTCCAGATGAAGGATCAACTGCGTTCCGATTCCCTGATTGCGGTATTCTTGATCGACGATCATGCCGAAGAGACATTGGTGAGCGATTTTTTTGTAGGCATGCAGAAAAAGCACGGCATAACCGCAGGGGATCCCTCGGTACTCGGCCGTTAAGCAACACTTCCATCGGCTGAAACCGACTAACATTTTGATCGTATCTTCGACCTCTTTTTTTTCCTGGCACGGGTACCAACGGAGAATGCCGGCTTCTTCAAACCATTTGGCAAGATATTCGGCATCGCTTTCCCGAGTAAATCGAATGGTGAGATCAGGGTGTTGTTTCATTTAGGCAAATTCCTTCAAATAATTGATGATAAAGGGATCGAGGTCTCCGTCCATAACACGTTGCACGTCTCCCTCCTGATGGCCCGTACGGGTATCCTTGACGAGAGAGTAAGGTTGGAATACGTAGTTTCTGATTTGGTTTCCCCAACCGATGTCCTTTTTCTCTCCCCCCAATTTTTCAATGGATTTTTCTCGCTCTTCCAACTTTCGTTCATAGAGTTTGGAGCGAAGAATTTTAAGGCAACTTTCCTTATTTTGTAACTGACTTCTTTGGGCTTGGCAGCTCACTACTATATTCGTCGGAAGGTGGGTAATGCGAACGGCCGAATCGGTTTTATTCACATGCTGCCCGCCGGCTCCGGAAGATCGGTAAGTGTCGATGCGAAGATCTTCCTGTCTCAGATCAATATCGATATCTTCGGTGATTTCCGGAGTAATGTCTACCGAAGCAAAACTGGTATGTCGTTTGGCATTACTGTCAAAAGGAGAGATCCGGACCAGCCGGTGAATCCCTTTCTCGGCTTTTGCATAGCCGTAGGCAAAGGGACCGGAGATTTTTAAAATGACATTTTTTATTCCGGCAACGTCTCCTTCCAGAAGATCGATGATCTCGGTCGTCCAGTTTTTTTTCAGAGCCCATTTTTGATACATGCGCAGAAGCATTCCCGCCCAATCACAGGATTCGGTTCCTCCGGCTCCGGCATTGATACTGAGGAAACAGTTATGCATATCGAGCTCTCCGGAGAGCATTTTTCGGACTTCCATTTCGGAAAGACTTTGATCGACGGCCCGTAAATCCTTCCATAATTCTTCGGCGAGTTCCCGTTCGTCTTCCGCATAGGCTTCGGGCAACATTTCGGCAACGACATCAAATCTTTTTTTAAGATCGGCATAGGGGATCGTCCACGCTTTCAGTCGATTCAGACGCTCGATGACCGAACGGGCTTGGTCGGGATTATTCCAGAAATCCTCTTTCCCCATTTCCCGCTCCAACTCTTCCGCTTCTTTTACTTTTGCGGGGAGGTCAAAGATACCTCCACATGTGAGAGAGTCGGTTTTCGACGGAACGGATAAGAGCTAAGGTTTCTTCATTCATGAAAATTCCGGGGTAAAAATAGGGGGGATTGTAAGCCAAAAAAATCGGGAAGTCAAGGCTAAAGAACATCTTTCCGGTAGCCTTGCACGTAAAAATATTTTTTTGTTTTTCGGCGTCTATTTATCCGAAATACGGGGTCTTTTTGCGGCACATTCCGGTTCTTCGGTCGATGGGGAAAGAGGTAGATAGTAAGTTTTTTCTTCGGGAGGAATATCTTTCTTGATTGTTCGTAATAACGTAATTTTCCGGGTGGAGCACTTCCATTGTTTCGTATAATACACGGGATCCCCGGCGCGAAATTCCGGGTATTCCCGATCCGCATAAAGGACAAATTCCTTTCCGGTACTTTTTTGATAGAGAAGGGCCAGTTTGGAGTAGGGTAGTCGTTGGATAGATTTCTCTATCGATTTTACCTTTTCCAAATCGGCAAAACTCGCTACGGTATCTTGTTCCCTGCATTGGCCTTTGTCGTATAATTGTCGCAACGGAGCTTGAAAAATGGCGGGAAAAGCATGACCGTAATGCCGGAACGTGACCCCTTCTGTGTCTTGATCAATGCTTTTTATTTTGATCATTGTCATTAACAAGGGTTTTGCTTCCGATACGGAGGGATTGACCGGAGCTTGCACTTCCTTTTCGTAGGAAGGCATTCTTGTCGGGAAGAGATCGGTCGGAGGGGGAAAAGAAACGGAAGACATAAAATACTCCTTATTGAACGGGTCAAAAAACACGGTGCAAAACCATGCATCGGGAAGGAGAATAGCACGTAACGGGAAAAAGGACAAGGTATTAAGGATAAAAATTCCGATGCAAACGGGTTATTCGGGAAAGGATTTTTTTAATCGAATATTATCTTCTTCGTCAAAGGAATACTCCCAGGTCCATGAGGGACCGTGAAGAGGTTCGGAAGAGAGGTGAATTTTGCCGTTTTGCATAACCGCCGTCATTTTTGTCCCCGAGGGGACGCGGATCTCTTGATTTCCGGAAAATAAAACGTTTTCGGCATAAAATTCGCCGTCCCCTTCCAAATCGATGCGCAGACGTTCCTTCCGGTGAATTTTATTTTTCCAAAAAATATTTTCTTCGGAGAAGTCAATTCCCTCGTTCCGGATTTCAACGTTTTTAAGGGTACATCGTCCCGTATGATTGCCGTATTCAAGGACGCCGTCCGCATTCGGGCGACCCATGCAGGAGTCGCTTTCGATCAAAAGACTTCCCGTTAAGGATAGATTTTCGATGTCCAAGGCCGTGATTTCGGCTTGCAGTTCGGCTCCTTTTGAAAAAGACCCGCCCCGAATTTTTTGCCCGATAATCGAAAAAAAAGGACCTAAGGAGGGGTGAAAAAGAAAGTGAAAAGAGGGGCCGTTTGTAAGATATTCCTCTTCGGAAGGGATTTTCGGAATTTTCATGTCACAGTATTCCGTTAGAAGCTCGTATTGATTTTGCAAGTAGTCGTAATAGCAGCCTTCCGGAGTTTCGTGAATCGAAGCTCCCGAACGATAGTTTTTCTTTGTCACGGAGATCGTTTTTCTTCTCGTATTATAGGTAAGAAAGGTTTTTAAAGGACCGCAATCTTGGCCGTTCTTTCTCTCGGGGAAGGAATCGGTGAGGTAGTCCGCAATATTTTGCATCGTCGATTCCAGGCGCCCTCCTTCAATCATGGTTTTTTCCCCTTCGGCATCGATGAAGGGGACGGAAGATTTCATATTAATGAGCATTCCCGGAATCGAAATTTTTTGCAGGGCCTTTTCGACCTCGTCCAGATCGGCAAATAGGATATTCGTATTCGAAGGGTAAACCGAATACTCCGTTTCGTTGTTTCGCGGAGTCTCCTCGATATTATATTTTTTGAAATCGGTATATTCGATATTCGAAATCGAGTAATGGTATTGTCCGTTATAGAATTTTTCTTTCAGGATGTGGACCCATTCGGCAGCATGAAGGCGTCGCATCGTCGATGCGAAGCCGAAGGCTTTCCGCTCCTTGCAACCGATGCCGATCAGAGCGAGAATGCCGTCGTCGGTTCCTGCGAGGGGATTATTAATTTGCCGAATCAGGATTTTTTTTCGATGCAGGGATCGAAACCATTTGAAAACGCCCTTTTTTTGGGCCACTTTCCACAAAACGCCGTGTCCGCTGGGTTTGGTAAAGAGTTTGAGAGGTTCCGGCATACTCCAGTAACCTTCTTTGGTCAGGACCGGAGCGGTCGGTTGAAGGAAAATAAAAAAGGAATCCCGAGGTCGATGAAACCAATCATTATTTTCGCAAATGGTTTTTGCAAATCGAATGTTGTTTTTTTCTTCGGAAGTCATCAGGGCCAAGGGAGTAATCAGCTGTCGGTGAAAGAGTTTGAAGTAGAGATATTCTCTTGCCTGGACGTCTCGTATAAGCCCGGAAAGGAGCGAACGCCCCAGAAACAGGAGCTTAGCGGTAGGGAGGGCTTCTCCGGTATGTTCTTCTTTGAGATTCAGTCGATCGCCGGCTCCTCCTATGGGATAGACTTCTCCCATCTCGGGGAGGTGAGTAAGCCCGTAACGGATCATTTCGCGAATCCTTTTCGTTTTTTGCATGAGCGGAATGCCTTCGATCGGATGGAAGGAACTCTTACCGGGACAAGAAGGGTTTTTTTTCTCTTCTTCGATCAACTCGATGACTTTGAGATGATAACCGATAATCCCGCCGATTTCCTGATAGAAATTTTCGATGCCGGTTAAATCGCGGAGGAGTTGATTCAAGGTTTTTTTTTCAACTTCGGCCCCTTCGGCGCGAAAGATAATATTTCCCTGACCGATCGCAATTATGGAGAGCACGACCCATCGTTCTCGAGGGGAGAGAAGGGGATAACGGGTACCGATAAGGGTGTTTTTCGAGAGAAAGGCCTTTACGGACGGATCTTTTTCCAGAAACGCAATTTTTGCTTCCGTATCGGGAAGGCTCCGGATGTCCCGAAGAGTACGAGTAAGAGAGTCTA
>CAYGJM010000006.1:0-23128 GCA_964350295.1 uncultured bacterium
AGAAACACCTTTACGTGAATAACCAGAACGCCTCTTCGGAAGGCTCCTCTTTGGAAAGAAAAAGGAGTCGCCTCTTGCATGCCCTGGGCGAAAAGGAGCCGAATCTGACCGTAATCTCCCTTCCGCATGACTCTTCTTTTTATCGGCAACCGAATTACGGCTTTATGAGTGCCGATTTTTTCATCAGGGAGTTTATCTCTCATTTGAATCGCAATGAGGAGGGGTTTTCCATCCCGCCATCGTGCAAGGGGAAGGATTTCGAAAGAGATATGACCCTTTTATTGCGAAAGATACATCGGGAATTTTTTGCGCAGAGGTGTTTTCTGAGTCGTATTGACAGAACGCGCTTTTTGGACATTGCCTATGCCGGCATCGTTCTTCATTTTCTAACCGGGGGAGAGTATTCTTCGGTAAACTGGACCTGTTTTCACGGGATTGATCGAGCCATGGGATCGGCCACTCTTTTTTTGACCCTTCTCGAAGACCTTCCGATTTCGGAAATCATTTATTTTCAGTGTGCTCCCGCCGTTTTCTATCGGGGAAGGGCTCCTCGGAAAAAACGGTTGGAAAGAAGCTTTTCCGCCCTCCGAACAATAACGGAAACCCCCTTCGAAAAACCGTTTTTATAACGGAAGCCTTTTCAAAAAAAAGGAATTTTGGCATGGTCACCTTTATGGGGGTATTTTATGAAATCGAAGGTTCATCGTCGGAGAAAAGAGCGTTATGATCTTGCCATAAGTGAGTTGCGAAAGGTTTTCCTCAATTTTTCGCAAGAAGAAATCTTTCGGGAAATTCGTTCCGGAAAAGAAGAGATTCCTTTTTTGCAAAGATTACGTATCCGGAAGGCCTGGAAGCAATTGCAAAAAAGCCTTCTTTCCGGTTACGGGAATGAACGGAAGAACTACCGTTATTTTTTGCGTAGCCTTCGGAAACTTCTCTTTTTTTATCGTTTCGAAGAGCCAAATACCCGGCAAGGCAAGAAACTGATCGAAGACTTATGTCGCATCCGTTTTCATCGGGTCTCCTTTTTTTCTTACGGCATGCAATTACTCGAGGAGTTGCTCTCCTCTTGCGAAACCGAAGAATTTCCGGCTCATTGCGAGCATATCGATCGATCGGCCCCTTTGATTTATCCCGAGACGGGATGGCGAAAACTGAACGAAAATATCTTCAAATGGACGTTCGATCCGCAAAAATATAATCATCCCTATCTCTTGTATACACTTTCTTTTCGGAAAGATAACCGGTCCGTACGGATGATTCGCATGAGTTGTCCCACCTATGAAAACCGCTATCGGAAACCGAGGGTCGTTCCCGAATTCAGGGAATTTCTTCTTCTGCTCCAAAGAGAAAACGGGAGCCATTTGTATATCAATAAACAAAAGACGTGGGGAGAGGAAGGTGCCAGAACCGATGCCTTGTTGGAATTAGAAAAAGAAAACGATCGTTTTTTTTGCGTCTGCCTCCCTTCCGACGGGGATTTCTATCATCAGAAAAAAGAATATCAAAATATTTCCGAAACGAAAGAATTTCTCGAAACCTTTTATGAAATGCTCGTCGGAATCAAAAATAGGGGATACTATCACTTACCCCGGAAATGGATTGCGGAAAGCTCTTTTCGTTCCGGGGTGAAAGAGACTTTGCAAGAAACCTTGGATCTATTTTTCGAAAATCGCAAAAATCTTTCTGCTCGAGAAAGACGGCATTTTATCGACCATGCCTATACGTTATTAATCCTCTTTTTCATACGTTACTCTTCGGTCGATTCGATGAACATTACTTGTCGTGACGGTATTGACAGGGCGGCTTGCGAACAGACCAAACTATTGTATTATTTACAGATTGCTTCCGGAACGGAAAAGGAAGAAGGCTCTCGTAAGGAACGTTTGTTCGTTCTTCATCTATCGGCTTATCTGGCAAAAAATAGGGCCGTCGTAAAGGAACGCAGAGAGTTTTTAGCGGAAGTTCTAAAGGGGTATCGACCTGAAGTTCTGGAAAAGATACGCGGGAGGTACCAAGATGAACCCCTATTACGGAATAAACCGACCTTCTTTCAATAAGAAATTTTTCCGGTTACCGTAAAGGTTCCCTCATCCGGAGAGTCGGGGTATTCTTCGCTGTAACCCGTCCAGACGCCTTCTCCCGGTCCATTAAACGTCATGTAGGTAATAAAAGTCTTTACCCCGATATCTACCGAATAGCTCTGAAGAAGTCTGCCCTTGTTCGGGCCGATTTTTATATAATTATAATCGCCGCTGTCGGGAGCGGCGTTTCGATGTTCCGTTCGATAAGAACCGTCTTTATAAAAAAAACAAAGGAATTCTTTTTTATAATCCGGTCTGTCCATCGGTGAAGACAAGGTACTGTAAAAAGAAATAATATAGGAATGGATGCGTTTGGGGGCAAAGTCACTTCCGGTCGCTTGCTTCCGACCGGAACAGGAAGCAAGCGAAAGAAAAAGAAAGAAGGTTATGAAAAGTCTTGGTTTCATGGGGTTTCCGGAAGGGAATTCTCTTCATCGACTACGACCGTTTCGGAAGAATCGGGCAAGAGGGGGGCGGTTTCCGTATTTTCCGGAAGCGGTTTTTTTACTTCGGTTTGCAGCAAGGTGGCCGGATCGGCTTCCTTGGTTTCCGGAGAAGCGGGGGTACATTCCGTTTCTTCTTCAAGAAGGCCGGGTCCGTACCATTGCTCCAACAAAGATTCATTTTGCGTAGACGTGGGTTTCCCTTCATCTTTTGAGTGAATGCAGGAGGTTAAAAGAAGAGCAAAAACGGGAAAAAGATATTTCATACGCCATCATTCCTTTCGTAAGAGAAAGCCTTATTGATAGACGGAAAAAGAATTTTTGTCACTCGATTATTCGCATGGAGAAAGAGAGCCGGAGAGGATTCTTTTTTCTGCCGTTTGAGAGCTCCCAAGGATTTACAGTAGGCGATTCAAGCTTTATGTTCGATTTCGGGAATGTTCGCGTAGTAGAGAGGGATGGCATTTTTGAGGATCGGGAGAATGTTTTTCCTTGGCAAAGGAACCGATCGTGAGAAGAATGAATTTTTCTTGATCTCGTATCATGAGATCGATTTTACCGTTCAGCTTCGTATAAAAAAAGAAGGAGGCGGAAGCTATAAAAAGACCTGAAAGGGAAGCAAGGAGAGAATGGGCTAGGGAAAGAGGGGAAATAACGTCTCTGAAATAAGAATAGGCAATATCGAAAACGGTTCCCGAAGACCCCGTCAGGAAGGAAAAAAGTGAAATTCGATACAAAAGGAAAACTCTTTTTCGGAAAGGATCGATCTGTCTTTTCATTTCCGCTTCGATTCCCTGACGAAGAAAATCGGGCCGGTTTGCCGTCAAAGAGCGGGCACAAAGAATCAGCTGAAAGGACAATCGTTTATTTGCTTGATCCGGTGTAAAGGGTTCCCTCTCCGGAAGAGAGAAATAACCGTGCAGTTTTTTTTGAACGGACAGGATGATTCCGAGGGAAAGGATTCCCAGGATAAAAAGAGAGGCATGGATAAGAGGCAGAGAAGTTATCGCGGCTAACACGGGTTGTCTCCTTTTTCGTTACGGTAGCGAGAGAATCGAAAAAAGACAAGCTTTTAAGAAGGACGACCGGATTCCTTTTTTTCCTTTAAAATCATTTGGGAAGAGGGGTAATAGCTTTTGACCTGAAGGTCTCGCAGGGTCTTGTCCTGTTCGCGCAGCGTTTGATTCAGTTTATCGATAATCAGAGTTTGTCGTTCATATTTTTCTTTCAAATCGACGACATAGGCTCGCTCTTTAAAAAAGGGAAACAAAAAGGAATACTTCAGAGATTCCGGGGGTAATTGCATGCGAGGTTCCGACAGGGGATTTTCGGGCAGGAGAATAGCGGAGGGAGGGGAGCTTCGAATATGGCGATAGGCCTCAAAACCTAAAATGCATAAGGTAAGAATAACTGAAATTTTTAGGAGCCGATTTCCCGACGGGAATATTTTCTTTTTATGAACTTGGAATAAGATGCTTTTTCCCGAAAGTCGATTCGAAGAAGGAGAAGGGCATTCTCGGGGTTCACTGTTGCGTACGAAGGAGACAAAAGTCAGATGCCGAAAATGATCCGATTTGCCGGTTTTTTTCAGCATTTTGATGAGCTGTTTCTTTTTTGAAGCCAAGTCGATCGTCGGATCGATACTTTTTTCTTCGGGCCATTGTCGGTATCCTCCGTAAGGGGCTAATAAGAGATTCGTATTTTCTTTCGGTATCAGAGAGAAGGTCGGGATTTTCAATTCTTGTAGGCCTAAAGCATTATTCAGATAACGAAAACGTTTTTGCAAAGTGAGGTCGGAGGGGATTTTCGGATTTTCCGAATCGTAGAAAAGAAGCTCCGAAGTGTTGGAAAGGGAAAAAAGCTTCATATCGCCGACGCCGGCCACGTACAGAGGATCCGATCCGCCGGGAGAGAGGGGAATGCGAGCCAGGATGAGCACGGAAATTTTTAGGTTTTTTTTATAAGCGGCATAATTTTGAAAAAAATATTTCTGTGCATGATCAATCGTTTTTTTTAATAATCGTTCATCCAGATGATTTTGGTGAATATAGAGAAATTTCTTGATCACCCGTTCGAACTCTTTGGCAATATCCGATCCCTCTTGAGGGTTTGTCAGGAAAAGGGCATCGCAAAAAATTCGAAAAAAAGGGGCTCTTCTATAGTCCTGAAAGGTTTCATTTATCCCGTTTTCACTCATCGACAGGTCAAAAACTTTCGGAAAAATCATGGTATTCGGGCTTGATTGCTTGTAGTCGGTTCCGGAATTTAATCCGGACCCGGATTATAATTCTTCGGGAAATATTAAGGAATTTTTTTATGAAGCCAAAAGATTTAAAACCTCCCTTTTCTCGAGGACGGGAAAAGGTCCTATTGGATGAAAACCGGAAAGTTTTTTTTGTTCCCCCTCGAGTGGAGGGCCCCGACTTTCGATTGGATTTTCGAACGCTGTTCGGAAATGATCACCCGGTACATGTGGAATACTGCAGCGGAAACGGAGATTGGATCTGTCAAAAAGCTTCCGCATGTCCCGACATGAATTGGATCGCCGTAGAAAAGCAATTTTCGCGCGTTCGCAAAATTTGGTCAAAAATGAAAAATAACGGAATTGAAAATCTTTTTATTTGTTGCGGAGAGGCTTTAACCGTGACCGATCGTTATTTTCCCGATGAATCGATCGAAGGAACGTATATCAACTTCCCGGATCCCTGGCCTAAAAATAAACATCGAAAATTTCGTTTGATCTCTTCTTTGTTTGTGGCTTCGTTAGGTCGAATTCTGAAGCCAAACGGATTTTCCTGCCTCTTGACCGATCATCCGGAATATGCTCGAGAAAGTATTGATTTATTTTTGCGGAGCGGATCCTTTACTCCTTCCTTTGAGTACCCCCATTATACCGATCCGGATGAAAACTACGGTTCCTCTTATTTTTTTAACTTATGGAAAGAAAAAAAATCTTCGTTCCATTATGCTCGGTTTAAAAAAATAGCCGGAAAATAAACAATACGATAAACGGAGAATAAAAGATCTTTTGCTTATGAATACTTATGCAGCGGAACGTGATTTTGTCCCTCTTATTTTTGAGGGTGCTTTCGAAAGGGAAATTCCGGAAGGGTTTAATGCCGTCTCCGTTTTTTTGAACGGAGCTCCCGATTCCGATTTGCACTGGGAAAAACAAAAAGTGTTTGCCTTTGAAAAAAAACAAGAGGGCTATCGCTTTTTATGGGATCTTCATCTGGGGCTTTTTCAGGAATTACCCCTTCCTCTTTCGAGCACGGCCCAGTATAAATCGCTTCGATTGGCTATCGAACACTTTTTTGAACACTTCGGAAAGGACTTTGCGGAACATACGATAGGGGTTTCCTTCTATAAGGGACCGATCGATATGATCGAGAAATGGAACTTCGATGCCGATCAGCTGATGAACCTCAAGGATTGGTTGATCGATCACTTCAAAGAGGAGGCTTCTTTCGTGAATGCCACGGGTCTCCCTTGTCATCGCTTATCGCAAATCGATCCCCTTATCCTGAAAAAGAGTGAAGTTGGCCGAAATATTTTAAGGTTTTATTGTTTCGGGGTGGCAATCGATTATTTCGATCTTCTGGCCGCTTCTTTCCCCGGAGAGGCAGAACCTTACGTTCTTTTCGACACGCACGGAATCTCTTCGCCTACGCATTTATTCCAATTATTGCATGCCGAAGATACGGATTTTTTGCGGATAGCCCTGAAAGGAAGCGCGGAAAAATACGGCCCCTATCCGGGATGGAATGATCAAAGAACTTCCGCCGGATATATCGGATCGGTATTCAAACCTTATCGGGTCCCGACCGAAGAAACGGTAAGGGGAGTCGTCATCCCGGAGGCGTTACTTTGGAAACCGGAGCAATTGCGTCCTTACGATGAACTCATTGAACGTTTGCAAAGAATCGGGCCGGTACGTCCGGTATCCGAAAAGAAAATGACGACCGAGTGGGGCGGATTGGAAGATCTTTTCGTTTTATCGATCCAAGAGACCGGAAAACGGAAATTAGAAGGTTTTATTGCGGCAGGAGGGAGGGTCATTTCTCCGGAAGGTCATTTGGGGCTTACGGAAGAAATGTCTTTTTCCTCTTTTTTTAAGGAGGTACCATGAACGATTTTTTACGATATAAGGCTTATGCAAAATTAGAACGGTTGGCTCAAAGCCCTCCGGATTTGACCGATCCGAAAGTTTTCACTCCGGAACGTATCGACCGGCTGGTCGTTGCTCATGAAACCTTTCAACTCCTTTTTGCGGCAGAAAGAGTGGATGAAGAGATTCTGGAAGCTTTACTCGAAATGAGCGAAGAGGCCCGTGTTGCGGAAAAAATGAAGGCCATGCAATCCGGAGAGGTCTTGAACGTATCGGAAAATCGATCCGTTTTGCATACGGCCATGAGAGATTTTTTCGATAAACCGAATACGGGAAAGAGAGCGATCGAAGCTACCAAAGCCGCTGCCGAAGAAAATCGAAAACTTAAAGAATTCATGGAGTCTTCGAAAGAATTTACCGACTTAATCGTAATCGGAATCGGCGGATCGGAATTGGGTTGTAAGGCTTTAGCTTTGGCCATGCAGCGCTTTAATCGGCCCGATAGGCGTCTTCATTTTATTTCAACGGTAGACCCGGATAATACGGCTCGCGTTCTCGGAGGCCTGGATCTGCACAAAACATTAGTAGCCGTCATTTCTAAGTCGGGCGGGACTTTGGAAACCGTTACTAATGAGAGCTTGCTTCGGCATTTTTATGAGCAAGCAGGCATCTCTTCGAAAGGCCATTTCATCGCGGTAACGGGAAAGGGAAGCCCCATGGATGATGCCGAGCGTTATGTCGAATGTTTTTATATGTGGGATTTTATAGGCGGTCGCTATTCCGTTACTTCAATGCCCGGGGCCGTTCCTTTGGTTTTTTGTTTGGGGCACGATACTTATTTGGAATTTCTTCGAGGAGCCCACTCCATGGACAGGCATGTAGCGGAAGCCAAGGGGAGAGACAATCTTCCCTTGATATCGGCTTTGCTCGGTATTTGGAATCGGAACTTTTTGCATCATCATTCGGTAGCCATTATCCCTTACTCGCAGGCGCTCGGAAGATTTGCCGCCCATTTGCAGCAATTGGATATGGAGTCCAACGGAAAGCAGGTAGATAAAAAGGGAAAGAAGGTTTCTTTCGATACGGCACCGATTATTTGGGGAGAGCCCGGAACGAATGCCCAACACTCCTTTTTTCAAATGCTTCATCAGGGAACGACCCCCGTTCCGATCGAGTTTATCGGTTTTAAGGAGAATCAATACGGTCGGGACCTCAATATCGGGGGGACGACATCGCAAGAGAAACTCCTTTCAAATCTTTTTGCGCAGTCAATGGGATTGGCAACCGGAAAGCAGAATGAAAATTCCAATAAAAATTTTCCCGGCAATCGCCCTTCTCGGGTTCTCTTAGGTCATCGCCCGGATCCTTTTACGATGGGGGCTTTGTTGGCTTATTACGAACACAAGGTCGTTTTTCAAGGTTTTATCTGGGATATTAATTCTTTCGATCAAGAGGGGGTTCAGTTGGGTAAGGTATTGGCAAATCAAACGATTGAATTATTTGCCGATCAAAACCGGGGGGAAAAAGGGAACTTTCCTTTGGGAGAGGCCTATATTCGCCGGTTGCGATAGATCATTCTTCATTTTTTTTCGTTTTTTTTTCGGAAGGTTCGCGAGTACTGAGGTAACCGATAGCTACTCCGAAGGACGCTAAAACGAATAAAATACCCGCTGCGATAAAAGAAACCCATTTGGTAGACATAGAACAAACCTTCCCTGTGAATATCCGTCTATTACAGGGAAGGAGTATTTGTCAAAAAAAAATTATATTTTTTTCGTTTTGGTTCCTTTGGTCTCTTCGATAAAATCAATCCAAACGGGTGAAGACCAGGCCATATGACCGTCTTCTTGGATCACGCGTAAATAATAAAAAACGAAAGGGTTGGGGTCATTTTTATTTTTTATCATGACCTCTTTTAAATCCACCGTATCATCATAAGTAAATTCCATATTGGGTTCCCCGGGGGAGAAGGAGTGAATGACATCTCCGTTTCGGATGATTTCAATGGACTTTACGGGGCCCGTTCCGGCTACGAAACCGGCAATATGCCGGTTCACGACCAAACCCGGCTTTTCTTCCGTGGAAATTTCCTGACCCATGCGATATCCGGTAAGGGAAAATCCGAGCAGAATTCTCGCGCCCGTCGTGGCGTAGCAAGACCTTTGATAAAGAGCTTGAAAAATGGATTCTCTATTTTGTTCGTCGGCGAGAATGGCCGTCATTCCCGGAGAGTATTGCTCTTGATCGGAATCAAAAAAGTCTCCGTAAATACCTCTGTCATCCAAACCTCCGGCAACAAAGCCGAAACGGCGATTATGTTTGAGGGCTGCCAGGACCGATCCCTTCGGCGATTCCTTTACTCCCGATTTATTCGGGTTCGTAATGGGGAACCGGTTTCCTTCTTTGGCCGTGCATTCGGAAGAACCCCAGGCATTATAAATTTCTACGACCCGTTCGAATTCCGGATGGTAGTCGGCAAAATCGTATTCGGTTCCCTTCCCCATCGTAAAAACGGGAATGGCTAAAAAGTCTTTCGGCGATGCGGCTTTGTAAATTTTTTTCAGGGAGTTGGATTTGGAGTCTTTATAGCGAAGAACGGGCTTGTGATCTTTCAGATAGAGGAAATGGCGAACTCCTTCGGTGAGGGGTTCTCCGATCCATTGAAACCCGAGATAGGTCGTGAATCGGTCCGACTCATTGAATTCGGAAATATTTTGGGCGATATTTTTCCAGCCTTCTTCGGGCGTTTCTTCCGGGGAGTCGAAGGAAGAGACGGCATAGAAATTCATGGCTTGTTCATCTCTCATATGGCGGAGACAATTTTCAATATTGTCGAGAGAATCCATCCGTTCCGATTCCCCGTGAAGCAAACCCCACAGAAGATTTTTTTGATCCTGGGCAAAGCTTTTAATCGGAGAGGAGTGGTAGATACGACCGTTTTCCAGGTTTTTCAAGCGGATTCGATAGTTTCCTACTTCATTGAAGTAGAAATTGGGGAGAGTTACGAATCCGGTTTCCGGAACGAAAAGCTTCCAATTCAGGTTTTCTCTTAATTGTTCGTAGGTTAATTCAACGAGAGTATTTTCGGGAGCATGATTCGTGAGGTTTCCGAATTGATCTTCAAAACGAATCACGATATCGAAACGTTTATTTTTCGTAACGAAGGAAGGAGTAATGATGCGGATGCGATCCAACCGGTTCCCTTTAACGTCCATCGTAAAGATTTCGGGATCGGCAAAGTTTCCGTTTCCCTTGGCATCGACATACAATAAAAATTGTCTTCTTCGTTGCGTAAGATTTTGACAGGTATTCCCGGGTGTCGTTTCTTGCTGTTTAGCCGTTAATTTTGGAGAGTGACCGATAACGACGGTAAAAGAACCGCCGGCTTTTAAGGTTTCCTTCAGGGTGAAGGCAAACTGAGGAGCATATTGTCGAGGAACTTCTACGGGTTGTGCGTAAACGACGGTATCTTCGTTCATCAATCCGTAAATGACATTTTTTTTGGCGGCAGGGTCATGGGAAGGGATTTCCCAATCAATCTCTCTTCCTTTGGAAAGAAGGTCGAATTTCAGACAGGCTCCTTTCTCCAAAGTTTGAGAGGTCGTATAAATAAATTTCCAGATTCCCTCCTGACCTGCCAAGGCTTGCGAGGGTTCGCAATAACAAATAGATCGACGCACGATAAAGTCCCGGTAAAAGTTTTCGGCCGATTATCTCAAAAAAGGATTTCTTTTTCAATCGGCAACTCTTGATTCGGAAGAAAACCGAAAGATCTAAGAGGAAGAGGCTTCCTGCTTGGAAAAAGCCCGCGAAAGCTCGATCTCTTGATTGAAAACGGCGTGGATGGCTCGGATGGAGGTCGATTGTTTCTTCGGGGGGATTTTCGTTAGGTCAAATATTTGGGATCCGGTTTGTTTGGCATTCTTTTGCAGATTATCCCACTGCCGGCGAGCATTTCCGGGGGTAAAACGGGTGTCTTCCAAAAAATAGGCGGGAGGGAAGGCTCCCTCTCTTTCGATAAAATAAATCGTCATGGCTCCGCCCCAGTCATCCTGTCGGTTATAAAGGGCGAAATACTCGTCATAGGAAAGATCTTGGGTATCAAAAATTTGTTTCAGCATTTCGGGAGGCATATACCAGAGAGTACCCGTGAACAGACTGCATTTTTTCAGAGTTTTCTCTTCTTCATTCGGTTTCAAGGGTTTTGCGGAAAAGGGGATGAATCCTCCGAAATCGGTTAGCGTAAGACGGTTCTCCTCTCCCACCAGGTAATTTTCCGGTTTAATGTCTCGGTGAACGATCTTTTGTTTTCGAAGATAGTCAAGAGATGCCAGAATGTCCCGGATAAATTGTTGTTTCAAAGCCGGGTCTATCGGTGGCTTCTCCGGATCGACATAATCAAAAAGATCGCCTTGATGAAAGTACGGTTGAATGGCAATCTGTATGATTTGGGAGTCGTCCCCGGCGGAAAGAAAAAACGAGGTCTTCATCAGCCGGGTCTCTTTCGGTGCCTCTTTCAGAAGTTCGTAAGCTTCCTTTTCCGCTTTTGCCGTCAAGAGGTTTTTTTTACCGTAAACGGCAACGGATAGGCATGTGCCTGTTTGGTTCGTAACGGGATAGAATTTTTTAAAACCGCCCTTCATAAAGGGATCCTTATTATCCCAGGAGTAGGTTTCGGAAGGATCGGTCGTATTCGTAAGCGAGCAGAATTGGCCGTTAACGGAGCATTCCCAACCCGAGAAACGGGTCCCTTGCGGAATGGACATAAAAAACTCTTTGTAAGAAAAATCGGAAAAAATTTTGCCGGAAAGAACCTTTTAAATCAATTCTTCCGCAACGTAATCATGAAAGGAGATACCTCGAGAAGAGAGGCGAAGAGAACCGTTATGCTCGATCAGTAACCGTTTCTCGATCAGTCGGTTGATCTCCTTTCGTAAGGATTCGGGCAGAGGGCCGTAGCTCTTTTCCAAAGAATCAAGACGGAAGGAGTCGAGGAGCCGAAGGCGTAACGCCAGACTTTCTCTTAGGAGCGCTTCCGGGGAGAGGGTTTCTTCAAAATCAACGGGAGAGGTTTTATCGCGGATATTTTTTGCATAGCGATGAATATTTGCCCTGTTTCGGAAGCGACGTTTTTCATAAAAACTATGGGCCGACGGGCCGAATCCGAGATAACTTCTTTGCATCCAATAGCCGGAGTTATGGACGGACCGGAAGCCTTTTCGGCAAAAAGCCGAGATTTCATATTGTTCGAAGCCCGCTTGCCGGAACCTTTTTCTTGCTCGAGAAAACATTTTCGAAGAGGCTCGTTCCGAAGGGAGAAGAGGGAGAAGGGTTTGGCGATTTTTATAAAAGGAGGTGTGCTTTTCGAACGTGAGATTATAGAGAGAGAGATGATCAATTTCGGCATCAACGGTTTGATCAAGGGTCTCTTCCCAAGCGGGAAGAGTTTGCCCGGGAAGATCGTACATTAGATCGACGGAAATATTCGTAAAGCCGGCTTCGCGGGCGTTATGAACGGCTTGTCGCGAGGTTGCGGCATCGTGTCCTCTTCCCGATAATTTCAGGAAGGCGTCATCAAAGGTTTGGATGCCGATACTCAAGCGATTCATGCCGGCCTTGCGCCAGCGACGTAATTTTTCCGGTTTGGCATCTTCCGGGTTGACTTCCAAGGTGACCTCAAGATCACGGATCGGGAGGTCTTCGGCCAGGGTTTTCAAAAGGGTTTCCAGATAGTCCGGTGAAAAGAGGGAGGGAGTCCCTCCTCCGAAATAAACCGAAACGGGGCGCAAACCCTTTAAAAGGTGCTTTCTTTGCTCCCATTCGAGAAGAAGAGCCTCCGAAAGCATTTTTTGATGCGAGGGGTTATCGGGAATGACGTAGAAGTGGCAATAACCGCATTTTCGGCGACAAAAAGGGAGGTGAAAATAAAGGGAGATATCACCAGTTATCGGCATCGGGGTCTGCGTCCAAAACGCCTCTTCTCCAGCGGTTTCTGTCGCTGAAAGGATCTTCTTCGTCCGATCGGGTATAGTCTTCGTCCCCCTCTTCTTCCCTCCCCTCGGAAGAGGTGGTCGAATCGGCCGCCATGGAGACCGTTTCCATAGTCACTTCCATGTTGTCCAAGTCATCATCCTGCAGGTCCATATCCGGGATCGTGGGATTATCGGAAAAAGGGGTACGCGAAGGAGTTTTTTTGGGGATAACGTATTCTTCGAGTTCCCCGTTTTCCTTAAGAAATTTCAAGCGATCTTTTTCTTCGTTGATTTTTTCCTTAATCATGTCAATTTCTTCTTGATGTTTGAGCAGGTCCTTTTTGGGAACCAGGCCCAACTTCAGCCATTGTTCCAGATCTTTTAGTTCCGTTTCTAATTTTTTCAGTCTTTCGCTTTTCACTTTTTATCCTCCCTTCTTTATTTAACCCTTTGGTTTTGAAATAGATTAATCTACAAAAGACGGTTATTTTTTGTTGGAGAGTCTTTTACCCGAAGCTTTGTTTTTTGAAAACGGAAAAATTTCGAAAAAGGAAGATAGTTTTAAAATATTTTTTTTACTATAGGCAGAAAGAAGGTAGATTTCCAAGGGTGACGTATGGACGGAGATTTCTTTTTTCCCGGTATCGGAAGCGCGGAGTACATGGAGAATATATATCGGGAGTATCAAAAAAATCCTTCCGGGATAGATCCTTTATGGAGAAGTTTTTTCAGAGGGATGGAGTTTGCAAAAGAATCCGGAGGAAAAAAAGAAGAAACGACTTCTCTTCGTCTTTATCGATGGGTCGAAGCTTTTCGGACTTACGGACATTTGGTAGCCGATATCGATCCGATTGCCATTCGACCGAGAGGGGATCCGGAATCTCTTTCTTGGCGCTCCTTCGGTTTCACGAGCGAGGAAGAAAAAATCGAAGGCCCCTTGAAAACGGTCGGTGAAGTCGAAGCCCGGTGGAGAGAGATCTATTGTCGCCGGATCGGTTTTGAATACATGCATATCTATGATGAGGAAAGAAAGGATTTTCTCCGAGAAAGGATCGAAGGAGAGCAAAAACCGTTTTCCGTTGAAGAAAAAAAATATATTTTTCGGGACTTGCTCCGAGCCGAGGAATTTGAACGGTTCATTCATACCAAATATGTCGGGCAAAAAAGATTCTCTCTGGAAGGATTGGAAAGTTGTATTCCGGTTTTGCGGGCCGTTTTGGACGCCGGAGGAGAAGAAGGGGCGGAAGAAGCCCTGATTTGCATGGCTCACAGAGGACGGTTAAACGTATTAGCTAATATTTTCGAAAAACCTTATGCCGTTCTCTTTCACGAGTTCGGAGAGGGATATGAGCCGGGGGATATGGAAGGGAGCGGAGACGTTAAGTATCATAAAGGTTTTTCTTCCGATATCACGACGCCTTCGGGAAAAAAAATGCACGTTTCCATTCCGCCCAATTCTTCTCATTTGGAATCGGTGAATGCCGTCATGCAGGGCCAGGCCAGAGCCAAACAGGTACATAAAAAGGATCTTTCAAAAGAAAAAATCTTACCGATACAAATTCACGGAGACGCTTCCGTTGCCGGTCAGGGAGTGATTTACGAAGTATTGCAGTTTTATAAACTCAAGGGTTTTGAAACGGGCGGGTCTCTTCATATCATTTTGGATAATCAAATCGGATTTACGACGTCGCCGACGGACGGTCGCTCGACCGTGTATCCTTCGGATATTGCCAAAACTTTCGATTGTCCCGTTTTTCACGTAAATGCGGAAGATCCGGAGGCCTGCATTCGAGCGGCAAAACTGGCGGTAGCCGTTCGACAAAAATTTAAATGCGACGTTTTTTTACATCTGAACGGATATCGAAAATACGGCCATAACGAAGGCGATGAGCCGGCTTATACGCAACCTTTGGAGTATAGAGTTATTCGAGAGAAACCATCCGTTCGTCACATCTATGAGGAGAAGTTAATTTCTTCCCGAGAGATGTCAAAGGAGGAAGCGGAAAAGATTCTTGAAGAGTATCGTCAATCTCTTGCCGACGGTTTTGAAGAAAGTAAGAGTATCGGGAGCGGCACAAGAAAAATGGAAGACTTTTTGGGTAATCGGTGGAATTTTTGGAAGGATTTTAAATTAAAAAAATCGGAAGATTTTTTTCGAGCCGTCGACACGAGTGTCGATCCCGAAACATTGAAGCATTTGGCCGTTTGCGTGACCCGAATTCCGGAAGGGTTTTCCGCACACAAAAAAATAGCCGGATCTCTTGCTGCCAGAAGATCGGCCGTGACGGAACATTTTTCGGAGAATTCGGTGGATTGGGGGTTGGCGGAAAATTTAGCCTATGCCTCCATTCTGGAGCAAGGGTATCCGGTTCGCCTTTCCGGACAAGATTGCTGCCGGGGGACCTTCAGTCATCGTCACGCCTTATTGGTCGATCAGGAAAGCGGAGAGGAATACTTTCCCATGCAGCATATCGGAGAAGAACAGGGATTACTTACCGTTTATAATTCTCCCCTTTCGGAATACGGCTGCTTGGGTTTTGAATACGGGTACAGCATTTCCACGCCGAAGGGACTCGTGATCTGGGAGGCACAATTCGGAGATTTTTCGGACGGAGCACAGATCATTATCGATGCCTATATCGCCGCTTCCGAAGAAAAATGGAATCGTCTTTCCGATTTGGTTTTATTATTGCCGCATGGTTACGAGGGGCAGGGGCCCGAACATTCTTCGGCTCGACCGGAGCGTTATTTGCAACTGACCGGAAATGATAATATGCAAGTCGTGATTCCTTCGACTCCGGCTCAGCTTTTTCATTTGCTACGTCGTCAGGTGTTAAAAGGGTTTCGAAAACCGCTGATCGTTTTTACTCCGAAAGGCTTGCTACGTCATAAGTCTTGCGTTTCTTCTCCTCAACAGCTCAGTGAGGGAGGGTTTGCGGAAATCCTCGATGATTCCGTTCCGGGGGAATCCGTAACGACTCTCGTTTTTTGCGGGGGAAAGATTTTTTATGATTTATCGGATCGCCGTGCGAAGGAAAAGAAAGAGTCGATAGCTTTTATCCGGATCGAACAGCTCTATCCTTTTCATCGGGAATTATTAAAAAAAATCTTGCAAAAATATCCTCATGTTAAAAAATATGCCTGGATACAGGAAGAACCGAAAAACATGGGGGCGTGGAGTTATGTGGCTCCCTTGTTACGAGAAGCCGTTTCCGGAGAAGTCGTTTATTACGGAAGACCGGTGCAGGCTTCTCCGGCTACCGGTTCCCATAAAAGGCATAAGATCGTTTCCGAAAAAATATCGGAACAATTATTTAAGGAAGCATTATGAAATCGGAAATAAAAATTCCCGCTGTCGGCGAGTCCGTTACCGAGGCTACCGTCAGTGCCGTTTTGGCCGAGAGCGGATCTTCGGTAAAAACCGATCAGGAAATTCTGGAAATCGAAACCGAAAAAGTCAATCAGGTGCTCTATGCTCCGGCTGCCGGTCTTCTGGAATTAACGGTAAAACCCGGGGATGTCGTTAAGATCGGGCAGGTCATCGGGTCGGTAGACACCGATAAAAAGGGAGAGGCAAGCGCACCGAAGGAAAAACCTTCCGGGGAACCGGAAAAAGCGGAAGGCGCAAAAGTCGAACCCTCGAAAGAGCCTCCCAAAGAAGAAGAGCCGAAGAAAGAGACGCTTCCTTCCGAAACAAAAGAACGGGGAGAGGAGTCGGTTCGTAAAACAACGGACGCTTTTGTTAAGGAAATGCAAAAGCCCGTTTTGAAGGAACCCTCTCCGACGGTTGAAAAGCCTCCGGCGGCGGAAAAGAAAACGAACGAGAAGCGCGAAGAACGCGTCCCCATGAGTAAAATTCGAAAGACGATTGCTCGAAGGCTGGTCGAGTCCAAACAAAGCATGGCTCTTTTGACTACTTTTAACGAGGTCGATATGTCGGCCGTATCCGCTCTTCGAAAGAAACATAAGGAAGCTTTTTTAAAAGAGCATAACGTTCGATTGGGATTTATGTCGTTTTTTCTGAAAGCATCCGTTTCGGCTTTGCAAGCCTTTCCGCAAGTCAATGCCTATCTGGATCGAGACGATATCGTTTTTCGCAAGTACTATGATATCAATGTAGCCATCAGTACGGAAAAGGGATTGGTCGTTCCGGTTATTGCCGATTGCGATCGGATGAGCTTTGCACAAATCGAACAAAAGATCGTTGAACTGTCGGACAAAGCCAAAGATGGCCGTTTGACCATGGATGAAATGAGGTCGGGGGGATTTACCGTTTCCAACGGGGGAGTTTTCGGTTCGACTTTTTCGACGCCGATCGTTAATCCGCCGCAAAGTGCCATTTTAGGAATGCATCGGATCGTGGAACGACCCTGTGCCGTTGACGGACAAGTGGTGATTCGACCGATTATGATTTTGGCCTTATCATACGATCATCGTATCATAGACGGCCGAGAGGCCGTTTCCTTTTTGGCTCATATCGTAAAAGCCATTGAAGATCCTTCTTGTCTTTTGATCGATCTTTAGGCAACGTATTTTTTTTAAAAATCGATCCCGGGGTGTGATCATGGAAGAGAGTTTTGACGTAATCATTATAGGTGCCGGCCCTGCCGGGTACGTGACGGCCATTCGGGCAGCGCAATTAGGAATGAAAACCCTCGTTATCGAAAAGGAAGCTCGTTTGGGAGGAACCTGTTTGAATATCGGGTGCATACCTTCTAAAACCCTTTTGCATTATTCGGCTCTTTTTCACGAGAACCGCAAGGAAAGTCCGCAGAGCGGAATTTCCTGCGGAGATCTCCGTTTCGATCTTTCGCAATTGATGGCCACGAAAAAAGGGGTCGTGAAAGGGTTAAATATGGGAATCGCTTCTCTTTTTAAAAAAAATAAGATCGTACACCGGACGGGAAATGCCCGCTTCCTTGCCGGAGATCAAATAGAAATTGCGGAAGAAGGCGGAAAGAAGGTTTATGGCGGCAAGCGAATCATTATTGCTACCGGATCGGCTCCGAAATCCTTGCCGGATCTTCCCTTTGACGAAAAGACGATCGTCTCCTCGACGGGAGCCCTTTCTTTAGAAAAAATTCCCGAGAAAATGGTCGTTATCGGTGCCGGGGTGATCGGTTTGGAACTCGGATCGGTCTATCATCGCCTCGGAGCGCAAGTTACGTTTATCGAAGCGGCTTCTTCCGTCGGCGGAAATCTCGATACGGAAATTGCGGCGGCTCTTTTGAAAAGTTTAACGAAACGGGGGATGGTGTTTCATCTCGGTACAAAACTCGTTTCGGCAAAAAAGGACGGGGAAAAACATCTTCTTGAAATCGAAAGTCCGGGAAAGGAAAACCGGACGATTGGGGCAGACGTTGTTTTGGTCTCCGTAGGCAGGAAGGCTTATACGGAAGGGCTGAATTGCGAAGAGGTCGGAATTCAAAAGGATGAATTCGGTCGGATCAGGGTCAATAATGATTTTCAAACGGCTCTTCCGAACGTGTATGCCGTCGGTGACGTCGTCGAAGGACCGATGCTGGCGCATAAGGCTTCCGAGGAAGGAGTCGCTTTGATTGAAAAAATAGCGGGGAGGAGATCCTCGGTAAATTATGTGACGATACCGAACGTCTTGTATACTTCTCCCGAGGTGGCAACCGTCGGTTTTACGTCGGCCGAAGCCGAAAAGCACGGCTTTCGACCCAAGACGGGAAGCTTTCCTTTCTTAGCGAATTCAAGAGCTCATTGCGTTGATGCCAAAGAAGGGCTGGTTCGTATCGTCGTCGATGAAACAAGCGATAAAATATTGGGACTTCATATCATGAGCGAACATGCCGGAGAAATGATTGCTCTCGGAGCGCTGGCCATTGAGAAACAGGTGACGGCCAAAGAATTGGGAGCCCTTTGCTTTCCTCATCCGACTTTTTCGGAAGCTATCAAAGAAGCGGCCCTCGACGTACATCGAGAGGCCATTCATTTTTAGTAATTGTGAGAAGATCCGCAGTCGCAGGCAGACTTGACGTTGGGATTGGAAATTTTAAATCCGGCTCCCTGCAATCCGTCAACATAATCGATTTCGCAACCGAGAAGGTTTTCGGCCTCATCTTTACGAACGTGGATTTCAATGCCGTGCGAAAGAAAAACGGCATCTTCCTCTCCGGCAGAAGCGGAGAAATCCAATCCGTATTCAAAACCCGAGCATCCTCCGGCCCGTTCGGTCAAACGAAGACCGTATCCCGTTTTTTCTTCGGATTCGAGAATTTCCGCATATTTTTCGGCAGCTCTTTTCGTGAGGCAAATGGTCGTCGGATCAACGACCTCTTCCAAAATGGCGTTCAACTCGTTGATGAGCTTATCCATATCTTTGGGAGTAAAGCCGTGGCCGGCCATTCCTTCCTCTAACGTTTCCGATACGGAAGCATGACAGCCTACGCAATGAAGACCTTTGTTCGTCATGGCTTGGGCTAATTTTTGGCTTTTTTGAGGGAAATTCGAAAAAATTTCCTCTATCGTCATATCTTTGTGTATTTTTTCCATAATCTTAAAATGATAACTTTACGTTTCCTTTTTTTATTTTACATTGACAGGCCAGACGTTCCCCGTATTCCGGATCTCCGAGAAAGTCTTCTTCCTCTTGGGTAAAGGAGGATAGATTATCCATTCCTTCATCTATTTTAACGACGCAAGTTCCGCAAACGCCTTCCGTACAGGCAAAGGGAACCCCGGCCTTTTCGCACACTTCCGCGATCGGGGCGTCTTCTTCCAATTCGAATTCTTCGTCGTTCACAAACAATTTAGGCATATCGTTTTTACCCCTCTTTCGGATTTTCGACGTTTCAAAAGAGGGCAATGTAACACATCGAGATTTTATGTACAATCCGCGATCGTTCTTGAAAAGAAATAGGAAAAGAATATATTGACTTTCATTTCTTTTTTTGATATAATGTTTCCGCGTTCGGATGAAATTCATGGTATTCGTTAACTTTCGAAATTCCCGTCTCATTTCCGAGTTTGAAAGAGAGGCTTTCAAGCAACGCTTTCGGGAAGAATTGCACGACATAAGGGAAGTAAGAGGACTGCTCGGCGATCGCGATTTGCGCGTACAAAAATCTTTTGAACTGGAAAAAGATTTGGAAAGTCGTCTGAAACAATTGGAAGTCCATCGAAAAATACAAGTATTGCATCTTCGCCTGCGTGAAATGAAATTTTTAAAACGGAAATTGGATCAAAGACTCGTTCAAAAAAGAAAAGACGGGGGTAAAAAATTAAAAATTTATTTTTTAGCGCGCAAGTTAGGGGATGAAATTTACCGGGAAGAGTGCGGGTTGAATGAAGGGTTTGCGAGTTTTCTTTTTACGGCTTCGGAAATTAAGATCTTAGAAAAGATTTAATAATAAAAATAGCTTTTATTGCTAATAAATGATCTGCTTTAATATAATATAAAGTGCAGTAAATAATAAACTAGGTAATAAGATGAGTAATAAAGAATTACAAGCAAAGGCGGCTTCCTTGGAGAGCCGTGTTGATCATTTGGAATCGGAAATTACGTATGTTAACCGTCTCTTGGTTGATTTCGGGTTTACCGACGGGGTTCAAAGTTTAAAAGCCTCCTTGGAGGAGATGTTGACTCCGGACGGCTTTATCTACTAAGGATATGCCCGTTTTTTCCTTCCGAAACAAAAGGGACCCCGTGGGGTCCTTTTTTATTTATAAGGTTAAATGCCTTAAAATTAAATGTTTACATTTAAATTCTTCTCGTCTTTCGTCAGAGTCTTTTCTTGACTTTTTATAAAATAATTTGTATAATGGAAGCGGAGTTGCTGACCTATGAGCTTGCGATCGTGTTCTCCGGGTGGGGATTTCCTTTCCGACGATGATTTTTACTCTTTATCTTCCCGTGCGTCGTCTCCGACGCAAGTTTTCGATGTCTCGGAAAGCGCGATGGATAAGGTCAATAAATGTTTTCAAGAGACGATAGAAAAACTGGAACCGCTCTTTCTCGATCGGGTAGAGGAATACCTAAAGTATTATTTTTGTGTTCTGTACATGGCTGATGTAGATTTTCGTCCCGGGGAAACGGAAGAGAGAAAAAAAGATCTCAAAAGCTCTTTTTTTAAGGGCCTTCTTGTCAAAGAGCTGACGGAAGAGTCTATTATTTCTCATATTGAGGGGGTTCAGAAAACGACCTATTTTTTTCCGGATAGGGGGTGTTCGGGGTGTATTGCGGCTTGGCAACGATTTATCAAAGATTTTTCCGGAAGAGAAGGAGAAACGGATGAGTTATTACTGAAGGCACAAGAAATTTTGATCAACTTCAAGAAAGAGAATCCCCCGAGCGTTTCGGAGGAGATTTATCGACAACGGGTGTCCGATAAAGGGTTTTTAAGAGTATTGGGAACGGCCTATCGGAAGCGTTACGAGGAAACGAGTGAATCGGTCGAGAGATTACGCGATTTTTATCAAAATATTCGCTCCGGAGACCCTTTACCATTCGATCCATCTTTCTCGCTGACGGATCAGGTATTGTCTTTCGGGATAACCATGGTGCCGCCCGATATTCTGCAGATGAGAAAAGATTTTCGCGAACGATTGCTCGAAGCGGTCGTAACGCATGTTTTATCCTTTTCGGAACGGGGAAAGTCCGAAGAAATCAAACGATGGGAAAAATTATTACCCGTCGATTTTCCCGAAGAGTGGAAGTTATTTATTGCCGAACCGAACGCCGAGCAAGGGGAAAAGTTGAAAGGGTATTTGCGTTCCGCCCAAGAATCCTTTCGGTATTGGGAGGAGTCTTGGGAACAAGGATGTCATCGAGTTTTTCAACGGATGGAAATGGAAGAACTTTACTCGCAAACCCGAGAAGAAAAGCTATCCGAAGAAGAGACCCTTCTTGTTGAGGAACGGATTCGTTCGGAAGTTCCGCTTTATCTCTTCTATCCCTCTTTAGAGATGAGGCTCCGCGTATATGATTACCTGTTTGAAAAGGCAAAAGAGAAAGCCTTGGCAAGCATGCCTCGCTTCGATACGGAAAGCTATCGAAAAAATATAGCGGTTCTATCTCGAACCATTAGCAAAAAACGCCAGTCTTTAGCCGTAGATACCCTTTTATTTCCGGACGAGGAGCGGGCCCTCGGAATCGAAAGAGAGATCAATGAGGCGGAAAAAGATCTCGAAGAGCTACGAGAAGAGATGGATGATCTTTTGGATTTCGAAAAGAGATCCGGGGAAAGCGAAGCGGCGAGAAAGGCTTTCTCGGAGGAAGCTTTTCGTTGGATGAAGCTGACGGCCTGATCCATAAAAAAGAAATTGAATAAAAATCGATCGGCCCGTAAAATCTCTGCTCTTTCGGAGTATAGCGCAGCTTGGCTAGCGCGGCTGCTTTGGGAGCAGTAGGTCGGGGGTTCGAATCCCTCTACTCCGATTTTCAGCTGAGGACGGGGGATAATTTGATCAGAATATCCCTCAGAATTTCCGGAGGTTTTCTGTCCGCGTTAAAGGAAAAAATGAGCTTTTCGGGATATTTTTTCAGTAGCGCTTTCGTTTTATTTCGATAAATTTCCATCCTCGTTTTGAAAATTTCCGGATCCTGATCATCGCTTCTTTTTTCCGAAAGAGCCCTTTTTTGTAGTCTTTGGAAGAGAACCTCCTCATTCTTTACTTCAAGAACGATCACGGCCACCACGCATAAATACTTTTTTAATAATTTCACCTGATTTTCCGTTCGGGGGATTCCGTCTAAAATAAGAAGTTGTTTCTTGGGGTAATAGCGATTTGTGGCAATGAGTCCGGAAAGGTAATAGTGCCAGATCTCGACCGTTACGTCATCGGGGACCAATTGACCCTTGGAAGCATAGCGATGAAAGACCTTGCCGGCCGGCGTTTCCGGAGGAAGGGAACGAAAAATCTCCCCTCCGGAGAGGTGAAAATGGCTTCCTGCGGCGCTTATGAGCTTTCCGATCGTTCCCTTACCGGATCCCGGGGGCCCGAAAAGGAGAATGGATTCAAATTTTTTAGGGAAGGGGCGGATCAAAGAGGGGGAAGGTATGGGATCGAAAGTTCTTTTTTCGTGCATTTTATATCATTTTTTGTTACAATAAGAGAAGCGGGGTTTATCTTCCGATTATAAAAACGACTTTTTAAAAGCAAGTTTTTTGAGGGAAAAATGACCGAAATTTCAAAAATATCCTTTCCGGTAAAAGAGGTTGTCTGCTCTCCCGGTTTTCGGGGAAAAACCGAAATCTCTTCTCGTAAAGAGGTTTCAAAAGGTTCTTTGCCGCCTAAGAGCGGCGATCTCTTGGAAGACGAAATGGAGCTTTGTGACTTTTCCGAAGAAACGGCTTCCCTTTGCGAGAGCATCGTTAGCGAGGTCTCGGTAGCGGAAGAGCCGGAAGAACAAAAAACGGTATGGGGTTATTTTTCCAAGAAGAAAGTCGATCGGGTCGTAAGAACGACGAGCATCATCAATACCGTACAAGGAATCTTTATGGCCTTCGTGCAGGGGACCGTATTTGCCGTTCGTCGCTTAAAGGAGGCTTCTTA
>CAYGJM010000006.1:23153-32532 GCA_964350295.1 uncultured bacterium
GATATTTGCGTAAGTGCCTATACTTTGTATGATGAATCGGTGCATATTCATAAATCGGTCAAAACGGGCGATGCGGAAGGAGTGGCCGATCACTCTTGCAATACCTTGGGGGCCGTCACGAATATTTCTTCCACGTCCTTATTTTTAGGCTCCGGTATCGAAAATCTCAATGGGCATGCCGGGAGCGCTTTACAACTGGCAAGCATAGCCACTCCTTTTTCGATAGCCGTTTTCGGAACGATCGCCTTGGCGGGGGCTGCAAGGATTCACAGGTTATACAAGGCATTGAAAAAAACGACGGAAGTTTTTGTGCTCAAGAATCTATCGGTAGAAGAAAAGTATCAACGATCGATGCGAGACTTTTTAGGACAACTGCGCCTTACCGAAGAAGAAAGAATGATCCTGTCGAAGAAAAAACGACAAAAAATTTTAATGCGTAAGGAAAATGCATTGGCTCGTCGCGTCGGGAAAGAGATGGTACGACGATTAAAAGAGGAAGGGTTTTCTCTTTTGGAAGGGATGGATGACGGGGACGAGGCCGTTCGTCGGGAAGCATTACAAGCAACCAAACAATTCGTCGTTGATTATCGCAATGAGCTTTACAAGCGCCTTGCGGTACGGGTGCTTACCGTGGCGGCCGCCTTAACGGGAATTGTCGGTACGGTGATCGGAGTCGCAAACCCGATCCTGGGGCTTTTCATAGACGGATTTGTCTCTTTGCTTTTTATCGGTATCCTGGCAGTTGATATTAAGTGTAAACCGGAACGGTTTACCGCTTGGTCTTTAAAGGGTCTTCCCTTGTTGCCGTTCGAGCCTTTTCCGAAATCGGTCGGCAAGAAGAAAAAAAAGACGGGGATTCAGCCGACGACCGTTCCTTTCTCCACCTGAAAAATTTTCACGGGTTTTCGGAAGGAAAAAGAAGGAAGGTCCGGAACGGTGATGAAAACTTGTCCGAATCCTTCCAAAAGAGAAAGCAGTTTTTGCAGACGGTGAGGATCCAAGCTTTGTACCAGGTCGTCAATGCAAAGGAGGCCTTCGGTTCCGGTTTTCCTTCTCAGGCGTAAGTATTCCGAAAGATAAAGGGCGCTCATCATACTTTGTATTTCCCCTTCGGAAGCATATTTTTTGGCATCCGCATTTTCCAAAAAAATCGTTAAATCATCTCGGTGGGGGCCGATACTCGTATAGCCGAGAACGGCATCCTTGAACCGGGTTCGTCGGTACAGGGCCAGGTATTCTTCCGGGGCGTGATGTCGTAAGCCCTCATGCGATTTATAACGCAAGAGGATATTTTTCCGTTCGCCGATGACTTTTTCATGGATTTCATTCGTCGTCTCTTCCAGTTCTTGAACGGCTTTTCTTCTTCCCGCAACGATATAGGGGGCCGTCAGAGCCATAATTTCCTCAAAAACCTCGATCTCCTTGGAAGACCCTTTTTTTAAAAGGTAATTTCTCTGCTTTAGGGAAAACTGATAGCGATGCAGGTGGTGGATATAAAGGGGGTCGACGGGAGCATTTTGCAGGTCGAGAAAGAGACGTCTGTCTTGAGGACCTCCTTTGATGAGTTTATTTCCGTATCCCGTAAAGAGAACTCCCTGCAGAATACCTACCAACGGAAGAAAGGATTTATAAACGGTTTCGTTATGCCGGATGAGTTTCTGTTCCGAACCGTATTCCAAGTGAATTCGTTGCTCTATTTCGTATTTATAAAATTGAGCTTTGAGAATAAACTTTTCCTGATCTCTTCGGATTAATTCTTTCAAGTAGGGAGTGCGGAAGGATTTCGCCAGGAAAAGAAGGGAAACGGCCTCGAGCAAGTTACTTTTGCCGTGGCCGTTTTTTCCTATAAAAAAATTAATATGCGGCGAAAAACGAACGGAAAGTCGTTGATAATTTCTGAAATCGAAAAGTTCCAGACGATCCAGATGCATTAGGATGATTCATGTTGTAACCGCATCGGCATAATGATGAAGCGAGCCGTCGATTCATCCGTAAGAATTCCGGGATTAAAGGGGTCATTTAATCCCAAAAGAACCGTTTCACTGCGACAATGTCGCAGAATATCCAGAAAAATATGCGGGTGGAGGGCGATCGAAAAGTCATTGCCTTCGTAATTCACGGGCATCAAAACTTCTCCTTCGCCGATCAGGGAATTATTGGCTTTTAAACTCAGCTGACCTTTGGAAAATAAACAGCGAATGGACTGATTGTCTTCGTTAGTAAAGAGAGAGACCTGACGTAAAAGAGACATGAGTTCTTCGCGATGCAGATGGACGTAGAATTCGCACTTTTCCGGAATAATGCCGGAAAAATCGGGATAGGATCCCGAAAGCAACTTCGTAACGATCAGAGTCTTTCCGATTTCAACGGCGATTTTGTCCTTCATGAGAAAGATCCGGGCTTTTCCCTGATCGGTCAGGGTTTTATAAATCTCTTCGACGGCTTTAAGAGGGATGATACAATGATCGAAAGGAGAGGAAACCGCTCCCGGAAGAGGCGTTGAAGCTTCCGCCAGTCTTTTACCGTCGGCGCCCGTAAAAAAGGCCGTTCCGGTTTTGATTTGAAAGGAAATTCCGGTTAGAACATAGCGACTGTCCTCTCTTGATGCGGCAAAGGAAGTACGAAAAAACATCTCTTTTAACACCTTTTGCTCCATTTCGAAAGAAGGAGCCGTTGCCAAGTTAGGCAAGGCGGGAAAATTTTTGGTATTCATTCCGTGAAATTTGAAACGAGAGGTTCCGGCCAAAAGTTCCGAATTTTCTCCGTCGTCCGATCCGAATTCCAAAGAGGGGGCGGTCAGTTCTTTGGTTAATTGAAAAAATCTTTTTGCCGGAAGGGTAACGGATCCCGGACGAAGAACTTTGGCATCTCCGAAACAGCGCATGCCCACGGTGAGATCCGTGGCCGTGACGATCAATTCATCTCCGGAGGCCTCCACGAGAAGGTTGGATAGGATGGGAAGACTCGGTTTGTGACTAATGATATTTTGAATATTTGTAATCAGCTGAGATAAGGTCTCTTTCGGAACGATGAACTTCATGAAAACGGATCCCCGGGAAAATAAATTATGGGCCTAGAACATACTGTAAAAAATCAGATGCTGTCAAGAGTCGGAAGAAAATTAAAAAAAACATTTTGTTGGAAGCTATTTCCGTTTCCGTTTATACTGAGCGGATCGAAGGATCGAATTCATGGGAAAAAAGGAACTCGTAAGCAATAAGGTCGTTTATCGCCACTATGAGATTTTTAAAACTTACGAGGCCGGATTGGTCCTTCTGGGTACCGAGGTGAAATCGCTCCGGGAGAACGGGGGCGATTTGCGGGACAGTTACGTTAGAGTCAAAGGAAGCGAGCCGTGGCTCGTGGGAGCCCATATTGCTCCTTACAAGTACGGCAATGTTCAAAATCATGAGGAAAAAAGAGAGCGAAAGCTCCTCATGCATAAGAGGGAAATTGCCGCTTTGGAAGCCGCATCCGGGGAAAAGGGTTTAACGATCGTCGTACTTTCTCTTTATCTTTCGAAAGGGAGGGTAAAGGCAGCCATTGCCACGGCAAAGGGATTAAAGGATTACGACAAACGTTTAAAAATAAAAGCGGCGGAAAGCGATCGTGCCATACGAAGGGCACTAAGGGAAGGGTAATATGTTGGATGTATGCGTCAGCAGGAAAAATAAAATCAATCTGTCCGATTACGATTATCGGGTAGATATCGAAAACCGATTGCTGATGTCTACCTTTACGACGCAGGACGTGGAGGTATTGGAAGAGATCTTATTCGGTTCCATTCGAATTCCTTTGGTAAAGTTAAGAAAGAACCTCGGTCCGGACGAACGGACGTTGATGGCCATTTTGACGAAGCTGAGCAAAACGGGTCTTTTTATCTTTGACGGGGATGCCATCGTCGTGGATAAGGATATGAGGAAGTATTATGAATATCAAATTCTGAAATTTGACGACGACTTTAAGCCGAATATGAGTTATCTGCAGGGAGTCCTGCGCAAGATACCCATACACGTTCTTCCCGTTTGGTACTCCATTCCTCGGTCGACGAATAATATTTTTGCTTCCATGATCGAGAAGTATTTTTGCACTCCTCAAGTATATGAAAGATATCTGGCCGAACTCAATCTCATCGATCCCGTCATGGCGGGAATCGGGACGGGTCTGGTTAAAGCCTCCGACTATATTCTCCGCTCCGAGGAAGTAAGGAAAAAATATGATTTGACGCAGGAAGCTCTCGAGGAGTATTTGCTCCACTTGGAGTTAAATTTCGTTTGTTGTCCGAGCTATCGACAAAACGGAGAAAGGTGGGAAGAAGTAATCACTCCCTTTCACGAATGGGCCGAGTATCTCCGCTTTAAGAAAAGGAATATTCCCGAGACCGTTTCGGGAAAAATCGATCGAATCGGAGAAAATGAAAAATTCTCCTTTATCAAAGACATGACTGCCTTACTGGAAGAGATGATTGACAGACCCCTTTCCTTGCAGTCTTGTGCTTCGGATCAGGATATTCTTTTCCCGAAAGATATTGTTTCCCGATTGGCCGACTCCGGTATTTTTTCTCGCAAACAAGCCGTTGATCCGCTTTATTTCAGCCGATTGGCCGGAAGGTTGATGACGATCGGTATGGTCATTCGTCATGAAGAGACTCTTTCCCTTCACCCGCGAGCCCCGGGCTGGTTAAACATGGAACTCGAAGATAAGGCTCTTTATTTGTACCGACATCCCGATAACCGAACGTTACGAATGGGGTTTAATCCCGAACTGGATAGCGAAAAGAATGTTCGAGAAGTAGAAAAAGGCCTCGATAGGGCCGCCGATAAGGGATGGGTTTGTCTGGATACCTTTTTAAAAGGGATGACCTGTTCGATCGGAAATAATGAACCGGTCTTCTTATGCAAGGACGGAAATCAGTGGTTGTATAAATTGCCCTCCTATAACGACGAGGAACTGCAATTTATGAGGTACGTCATTATGCAGCGACTTTATGAAGTGGGTATGACCGACGTGGTCACTCATGAAAATAAGGATTACTTCCGCCTCCTTCCCTTCGGAAGGGATACGCTCTGTTAAGGAAGTAAATAAGACTTAATCTCGGTATAGCGAATAATTTTTTTACAAGACAACTTTAATCTTTGATAAAATAGCGGCATTCACGCGACACGAATCAGATCCTTTTCTATGCAGCTTCTTATATCGGACCTTAAAATAAAAGATAAAGAAACATTGTACTTCGTTCTATTTAAGCCGGATGGAGTCGTCTTACAAAGGCCTTCAGGGTGTTTTTCATCAGCATGGCAACGGTCATCGGTCCGACTCCTCCGGGAACGGGAGTAATAAAAGAACAAAGCGGAGCTACTTCGGGAAAGGCAACGTCTCCTACGAGGCGATCTTGATATCGATTGATGCCGACGTCGATAACGACGGCTCCCGGCTTAATCAGGTCGGCTGTGACATATTCCGGTTGTCCGATCGCGGCAATTAAAATATCGGCCGAACGGGTATATTCTTCGATTCGCTCGGTATGAGAATGAACGACGGTAACCGTGGCATCGGCTTTTTCGTGTTTTTGCATCAGGAGGGCCGCGAGGGGTTTCCCGACAATATTGCTTCTTCCTAAAATAACCGTATGTTTTCCTTTCGGAGAGATGCCCGTTCGGGCAAGAAGTTCCAGGATACCCGAGGGGGTACAGGGAGTGAAAAGGGGAGCTTGCCCCAAAAGGAGTTTTCCCACGTTATAGGGGTGAAAACCGTCCACGTCCTTTTCCGGATCGATAAGTTCCAGAATTTCATTCGGATCGAGGTGAGCGGGAAGGGGCAGCTGAATCAGAATGCCGTTTATGGCGGGATCTTCGTTGAGTTGTCCGATCAGATCTTTGACTCGATGAAGGGAGACGCCGGCTTCCTCTCGGTAATCTCTCGTTCGAAAGCCGACCCTTTCGCAAGCTTTCGTTTTTCTGCGAATATACACTTCGGAGGCCGGATCATGGCCGATCAGCAAAAAGGCCAATGTCGGTCGAAGCGAGGAGGAAAGGGTCTCCGTTTCCGAACGGATTTCCTTTTCGATTTCATCCGCAATAGCTTTTCCCGAAATAATCATTCGCCGTTTCTCGTTTTTTTTAATACGTAAGAGGATCGTTTTTTTCTTTCGGAAGAGAGTTCCGGAAATAAAAAGCGCAAAGGGAGAGTAAAGCTTATGAAAGCGTACAAGCCGTCCGCAAAGGGAAAAACGATCCAATCCGTGAGAAAGGAGTGTAGGGTAAGCGTCATTTTAGCACAAAAGATATTCCGAAAGATGAAATAGAGCGCGGTAATCAAAAAGGAAAAAACGGTCGTCAGAAAGGGATACGTAAGAAGTTTTTCCTGAAAAAATAACTTTTTGAATGAAAGAATCAAGGATAGTGCGAGCGGATAGATCAACGTAAAAAATCCCGTCGGGGTTCCCGTCGTCAGGATATCGAGAAGAAATCCGGAGGAAAAAGCGGCAAGCAAAGCTGCTCCGTTCGTATGTCGGCAGGCGACGTAAACGGGCCAGGGGGCGAGGAAAAAAAGCCTTAGGGAAGGGAAGAGGGCGGAGAAAAGAAAGAAAAGAGCGTAGGTGTACGGAAAGGAGAGAAGGAAGCGGGGGACGTTCATAAATCAGGAAAAATTTTCAGCTCCAGAATGGCCAAAGAGGTCGGCACGAAACGGTCTCTTCGTTCTTTGACGAAAGCTTTAAGTTCTTGCATCGGAACCCACAAAAGATGTTGATATTCATGACTCGATAAATCGCACGGGAGAGAAACTTCCGGGCGTATTTCGATAAACATGCAGATATCATAGAGATGATCTTTCGGTGAGTAAAGAATAAAATGAGGTTCCGTTCGCAAGACTTGTTCTTTCGGAATTCCGGTTTCCTCTTCCAATTCGTTCAGAAGGGCTTGTTGATAGCAAACGGTTTGATTGCGAATGACCTTAGAGTCGATCCCTCCGGAGGGGACGAGTTCGAAATAACGGCTATAAGTATGCACCTCATCCGAGCGGAGGCCGATTAAGATTCGACGGCGGTGGATGATCCAACCGCTGACGGCAAGAGGGGCGTGTGCAGAGTTCTTTTTTAGTTGAGAACAGGCCAGGTATTCTTTGAAGGAAAGGGGATAGGCGGAAATGTGATCTTCGGTGAGGGTTCGGAGGCAGAGGAGGGTCCCGTCAAAAATAGGTTTTTCTTTTTGAATGCGACGAAAGTTCTTTTCGGCAAATTCCGGATCGGGAATTCCTTCGGCGGGAGGAGTGCATAAAGAGACCTGCAGCGAAGGATTGATTTCCTTTACTTCCCACTTATTCGGCAACATAAGAAATCCATTGTTTCGTCAGTTGTTTCCAATTGCTGAAGGAAGGGATCGGGTGATAGTTAATCTTGGAAAAATAAGAAGCTCTGAGCCCTGCTTGGAGCGAGGATGCGATGGCTTCCCAGGAGTCGTCTATCACGAGAGCCTCCCCTTCTTGAATGCCTAAGGCCTCCGTGACCTTGCGATAAAAGAGGACATTTTTTGTTTTAAGATGAAAACAGGCGGGAGTATATACTCGGTTGAAATAATGATCAATCCGGTGTCCTTTCAGAAGTTGTTCGGCCGGTTTTTTTTGGCAATTCGTCGTCAGGATCAAATGAAGACCGCTAGCGGAGCTTTGACGCAAAAAAGAGGTCACTCCGGTAAAAAGGGGAGCGTTTCCATAGAATTTTCCGAGTTGCTCTTGATATTTTTTTTTCAGTTCTTGCAGAGGGGGTACCAAGGCGTATTTTTTTTTGCAATAATCAATCAGCGATTCGATGGAGTTCTTTTTGAGATGTAAAAATTCTTCACGGGATCCTTTTTTTTCGTACTCTTTCAGAAAATCAAAATAAAGTTGGCGCAAATAAGGAAGGGAATTGACCAAAGTGCCGTCCAAATCTAAAAAGAGATGGGTCACGGAAGGAAAATTATTCACCATAGGACATCTTCATTTTGAATGCCTTCTCCTATCGTAAGGTCTCTTCGGGCCTGCTTTCCTTCCATCTCATTCATAAACTTCGGATGGATGCCGAGACTTTTTTGACCGGGTCGTAAGATGGCCACATTCATTCCTTTTCGTAAAATTTCGCCTTTTTTAATGGCGGAGCGGGCCTGGATCCCTCTTCGTGCAAAAGCGGCTAATTCCTCTTCTTGGGGAAAAATTTCTTTTTTTGCAAGGCCGGACATTTTTTCCGTCATGCGAACCGCCCGGACCATTTGTTTAAGCTCTTCGCAATCAATAGCAAAAAAATGATCGGGACCCGGCAGTTCTTTATGTAGGGTAAAGTGTTTTTCAATAACCTTTGCTCCCAAGGCCGTAGCGACAACCGGGGCCAATAGGGGATCGGTCGTATGGTCGGACCAGCCGACGGGCAGGTGAAATCGCTCGGCCAGAGCGGGGATACATCGTAGGTGAATCTCCTCCGGATCGGCCGGATAGGCGGCAATGCAGTGCAGCAGGGTGATCTCTTTACCTCCTTCGCGACGGAAGGTGTCGACGGCCCATTCGATGTCATCCCAAGCAGAGGCGCCGCAACTGAGCAGCAACGGTTTTCCGGAGGAGGCAGCCAGGCGAATCAGGTCGGCATGTCTCAATTCATAAGAGGCAATTTTATGCCTTTTCAGAAAGGGGTCGGCCGTTTTAAAATCTTTTTCGGAAAATACGGAGCAAAGAAACTCTATCCCTAAAAAACAGGCATAGTTATACAGTTTCGGCAGAAAATCGGGAGGTAGGGCATGCTCTTGAAAAACTTCTCGAATATCTTTTTTCAAATAATCGGGGGAGCCGGCGCCGTGCGCATAGACGTTTTCCGAGCCGTATAACTGAAATTTAACGGCATCCGCTCCGGCTTCATAGGCTTTTCGAACGAGCTTCTTAGCCGTTTCGAGGTCTTTGCTCTCGGAACCCAGATGAAAATTGGATCCGGCTTCGGCAATGATTTCCACCGAGTATTCTTCTTTCAGAAGAGGATACATAAACTTATAGGCTTCATATTCACCGTGTTCGAAAGAGGCTTTCACAAGTCCCTTATTGATAAATTCGGCTCTTGAAAAAGCCTTTTGAGCCGCCCTGTTTTCCGGTTTTACGAAGGCATAGACGGTATCGGTTCCCCTGGCGGAAAGGAAGGGTATGATCCGTTGTAAGGCAAGTGAACCGAATTTTTTATTTTTCTGAGCGGGATCTAAAAAAACGGAGATTTGGCAGGTGTTCGGTCGGTACCATTTTTCAAAGTAAAGAACTCCGACGTTTTTTCCGTCAACGACGATAAATTGAGGAGGAAGAGCCGGCAACGAATGATATTTTTGAGGAAATTCCTGATGAAAGCTTGCAAAGCTTTTCGGGTGCTGTC
>CAYGJM010000007.1:0-15164 GCA_964350295.1 uncultured bacterium
TCACTGAAACTCCTGCCAGCAATACCGTCAAACGGGAAATAAGCCAACCTTTCCGAATAAGACAGGGCATTCGGGAACGTTCTCCCTCTTCGGAAGGGTGGGCATCGGCTTCTTCTTTCATGTTTTATCACCCGGGTTAAACGGAAATCACGTTGACATAGATTTTTCTAAATTGCAAGATAAAAATCCTTTAAAGAACCGTTCCCGGATATGCATCAGGAAGTTATTCACGTCGACATCGATAAGATCATCGTCGGTCCCTACCAACCCCGAGACACCTCTCCGTCCAAAGATTTGGATCTTGAGGGACTTGCCGATACGATTCGCCATGTCGGAATTTTGCAGCCCCCCGTAGTGCGTCGTTGTCGAGACGGTCTTTATGAGCTGATTGCCGGAGAACGCCGCCTCCGAGCGGCAAAATTAGCCGGATGGGAAACCATCCCGGTTATTCTTAAAGAGAGTGACTCCCTTCAATCCGCTCTGGCTACTCTGATCGAAAATATCCAGCGAGTTGATTTAAATGTCATGGAATCGGCAAGAGCCCTACAAAAAATTAAGGATGAATTTTTGCTGACTCAAGAAGAGTTAGCCGAAAAAGTCGGCCTCAAAAGAAGTACGCTGACCAATCTTTTGCGCCTGCTTACTTTGTCCTGTGATATTCAGGAACTCACTACCAGGGGTTCTCTTTCTTTGGGACCCGCACAAGTCCTTACCTCCGTAAAAGACCCGGAACATAGAGAGCGATTGGCTCAAATAATCCTCCGCAATCGGCTTTCCGTTCGAGAAAGCGAACGGAAAGCCCTTCCGGTATCTCGTGAAAAGCACCCTTCCTCTCTTCCGTCCGAAACGAAACGAAATATTTTTTTGGAACAAATCCGAGAGCGACTTGAAAAAATATACGGGACGAAAGTCATCATCGAAGGAAATCAACAAACGGGAAAAATTTCCCTTCAATACTATGATCTTTCCGATTTAAACCGATTGCTGAACCGTCTCGGATATAGCGAGGAAGAATAAACCATGCTCAGCCTGCAACAAAAGATTTTTCTTTCTTATCTCATCGTGTTTTTATTTTGCCTGATCATGGTCTTCCCTTATTCGGCAAAGTCGGTCCGCAGTGCCATTCGGAATATCCTGGAAAAACGAACCGATCAATTGATCGTACAAATTTCCAAATCGTCCTCTCCTCAAGGAATGATCGAAACCCTCAATCATCAAACGCATCTGGTTTTTTTTCGCGTTACCCTGCTCTCTACGGACGGAAGAGTTCTCTACGAATCTCATGTGGATAAAGCCGCCCTACCCCTCTATAAAAAACATCCCGAAATCGAAGAGGCCATCAAACATCGATCGGGTTATCACGAAGATTACTCCTATCATTTCGGTGAACAGTTTGCTTATATTGCCAAAAGTTTTTCTTTTCAGGGACGTCCTTATATCCTTCGAACGGCTTTTCCTCTGACGCAAATTCAAGACCTGACGCAAAGTTTTAAACTGGTTCTGATCAAATTCGGGATTGCCATCCTCGTTTTATTCAGCGTGATTACCTGGACGATTATTAATCTGCTGACACGACCGATACGAATGATCACCAATGCCATTAAGCCCTATCGGGAAGGAGAGCCTCTTCCGAAAATTCAGCTGGAGAAAAAAAGAGTTACCAGGGACTTCGAACAATTGGCCGGTACGTTTAATTCCCTTTCGGAAAGAATTCAACAACAAATCGAGACTCTCAAACGAGAACGGAACGAAACCGGAACCATTTTGAATTCCCTTTCGGAAGGAGTTCTTACGACCGATCACCGAATGAATGTCACCTATGCCAATGAAAGAGCCTTGGAAATGTTTCACCTCCGGGAGGAAGAACTCATCGGTCGACATATTTCGAAAATAAATTGCTCCGAATGCTACAACATGGTTTTGGCTTGCCGCGAAAAAAATCAAACGATTTATGATACGCTACCGCTAAAAACGGAAACCAAAATCCCCGTCGGCGTCGTTGTTACTCCGAGAGGCAAACAAGGCGAAGAGGGAGTTATGGTCGTATTACAGGATAAAACGCATCTTCATCAGATCCTGGACATGGGAAAGGCTTTTATCACCAATGCCTCTCATGAATTAACGACTCCCATCACCGTCATACGGGGATTTGCGGAAACGCTCCACGATTATCCGGATTTCGAACCTGCTCGGAGAAGCCTGATTACCGAAAAAATCGTTGCCAATTGTCGCCGCATGGAAAGTCTCATTAAAAATCTTTTGATGCTTGCCGATATCGAAAATCTTCCCCGGTCTCAACTACAACCCTGCCGGCTGCCGGTACAGGTACAAGATTGTATCGAAATGGTTTCTTCAAGCCGGGGGATCTCTTACATTCGATTGGAAGATAAGAGCGATCCGAATGCACTGATCGCCGCAGAACCGGACTTATTGAATCTGGCTATCATCAACATCCTCGAAAATGCCGTTAAATACGGGAAGAAAAACCCTGAAGTTCTCGTTCGAATTGACAATCAAAAGGAACGTGTGAACCTCATTATTTCGGATAAGGGAATCGGTATCCCGCCCAAAGATTTACCTCATATTTTTGAACGATTTTATCGCGTCGATAAAGCCAGAACCCGAAAACTCGGAGGGGCCGGATTGGGCCTTTCGATCGTAAAAATCATTATCGAAAAATTATCCGGAACGATTTCCGTAGATTCAAAATTAGATGTCGGAACTACCTTTACTCTCTCTTTTCCGGTCATGCACGACCCGAAAAAACTTTAAGGTTCCTTTATAAATAAAAGGTTTTTCCGGTAATATTTCTCTTTTATTGATTGTTTTCTATTCATGTTCCGATTTTTGACACTATGGATGATCGGCCTGTCATCCATTCTTATCTGCGGAGAGGGCTCATCGGAAAAACAACTTCTGAATGAAGAGCTGTCGACATTACGATCTTCCCTAAAAAAGGTGTATGCCGCCATCGACATAGACCGAGGAGAAGAAATTTCCGAGACCTCGGCACAGGAAAGATTGAATGAAATTCGTCGTTTAAAAGAAGAAATCACAAAAAAAGAACGACAGTTTTATCATACTGACTCCCCCGAAGAATCCTGTGCCTATCTCCACGCCTCGAACACCTCTCTGGAACAGTTGATTTTCGAACATGTTTCTTCTCGATTCTTGTATGTTATCCCGCCGGAAATGACAAAAATTCCCGTAAACATCTCTTCTTCGATACCGATTCCCGAATCTTCCTTGGAAGAGGTCATTGAAATGATCTGCCTGGAAAACGGAATCGGTATAAAACCCGTCAACACTTTCGTAAAAATGCTTTTTTGGATTTCCGGGAACCAACAAACCTCTCTGAAATACATAACGAATCAAGCCGATGAATTAGAAGGAATCCCTACGCAACAAAGAATTTGCTTCTTCCTCCGACTCAACGGAAGCGATGCACAGGGTATTTATTCTTTCGTCAAAAAATTCGTGAATGAAAAACAAACTTCCTTGCATCTGTTCGGGAACGACCTCGTTCTGACGGGACCGAACGGCGATGTCAGAGAGTTACTCAAACTCATGTCCTTTCTGCGAGAAAATACGTCCGATTACTCTTACCGTCTTTTTCCGCTTCATCGTTTGAGCGCCGACGAATTAAAATCGATTCTCCATGCCCTATTTCATTATGAACCTACCGAAGCAAGAAAAAACTTTTCCGCCCCTCCCCTGACAATGCTTCCCGTTCAGGAATATTTACTGGTTTTCGGAAGCGAACGAGACTTGGAGACGGCCCAAAATGCGGTCCGGGAAATTTACGAGTCCATTTCTTCTCCGGAAGAAATCTCGATATATCGATATGCCTGCAAATACTCCGATCCCCGTGAACTGGCTTCTTTATTACAACAGGTCTATCAAGTCATGATCCACCGAACCGATAGGGAAGAGTCTTCGGGAAAACTCAAACCGACCCCGGCCAAAAAAAGTCTTGAATCCTGTCGTCAGGGGACGAATCCTCCCATCTGCGATCCCCCCACTCTCGTCGTGAATCCCCAACCGATAGCTCCGAAACCCCTTCGGGAAGGAGTATCCTCGGATTCCCTGCCCAATTTTATCGTCGACGATAAAAACGGCTTGATCATCCTGGCCGTCAAAAAAAAACTGTCGGAACCTTTACGAGAATTGATTCGCGAATTGGACGTTCCCAAAAAAATGGTCCGAATAGAGGTCCTTTTATTCGAAAAAAGAATTAGCGATCAAACGCAATTCGGATTAAACCTCCTCCAATTAGCCGACAGCGCAAAAAACGAAAATACCTCCGGATTACAATGGAAAGCCGATAAGGCCGATCACATGGCCGTCGGCATTCTCGATTATTTTTTCGGCAGGCAGAAAATGGCTTCTTTTCCGGCCTTTAACTTTGCCTATCGTTTTTTAACGGCAGCGGATAATATTCACATTCACTCGAATCCGACCGTTACGGCCATCAACCAAACCCCGGCGGTAATCGATCTCGTAGAAGAGCAGTCGGTAGACATGGGAACCGTCGAAGATCCTCGAACGGGTACGACCAGCAAAACGTTCGTTCGCGCACAATACGGTATTTTCATTTCCATCACTCCTACCGTCAATGAAGGGAAGGAAGAAGACGGATTCAAACATTATGTTACCTTGGATACCGATATTACCTTCGATACCAAAACGGGCGGAAAAAACGATCGCCCCGACGTTGCCAGGCGACATATCCGGAACCAAGTCCGAATTGAGAACGGAGAGACGTTGATTTTGGGCGGACTTCGCAGAAAAAATACCGAGGACCATGACGAGAAAATTCCCTTTCTGGGAGATATTCCCGGTTTGGGAAAACTCTTCGGCTATACAAGTCTTTCGGATAAAAGTTCGGAAATGTTTATCTTCATCACGCCTCGTATCGTGGAAGATCCCCTTACGGAAGAGGAAAAAAAAAGGACGCTTGATTTAAAAAAACGAGCGGGGGACTCCCCGGAGTTTTTACAAAGATTGCAGGAAGCGAAACAAACGGAAAAACAATGAACGTCCCCTTTCAAAATAGTAGCCATCCCGAAAATAGGAAGGACGCCATTGCTTATTTCGAAATCCCGGAATACGTCGGCAATGAAAAAATACCTTTACCGGAAAAACCTTTCGATTATCAATTCTGTAAAAGCCGACTTCTCCTGCCTATCGGGAAAGAAAACGGTACGCCGCCCGTTTTATTAATGGCCGATCCTTTCGATGATGAAGCGGAACGACACGTATCCTTCCTTTCCGATATATCTTATGAAGTGATGTATTGTGCCAAGGAACGTTTATTGTCTTTAATCGATCAATCCTTTCACCAGGACGAATCGAAAGCTTCCGAACTTCTTGCCCGGACATCTCACGAAGAGGTTACCGACGGAGACGATCGAACGGAAAACCTTTTGGACGATACCTCTTCTTTGCCTCCGTCCATGCGCATTCTCTATTTCATTCTGAAAGAAGCCATTCAAAAAAAAGCTTCCGATATTCATTTTGAACCGAGCGAAGAGGAGGTTCGCGTCCGATATCGCCTGGACGGCGTACTCTATCCGGGACACATTCTTCCGGCAGATCATAAAAACCATATTCTTAGCCGCATAAAAATTATGGCTCGACTCGATATAGCCGAAACGAGAAGACCTCAAGACGGAAGAATTCGACTTCTTTGCGGAAAAAAAGAAATTGATTTCCGGGTCGGAACGATTCCGGTCGATCAAGGAGAAAGAATCGTCTTGCGCATTTTAGATCGGAATGACGTCTCCTTCGGATTGGACGGAATCGGTATGGATCCCCTTTCTTTGGAAATCTTTCGGACGATGATGGGGCGAAGCGAGGGGCTGATTCTCGTAACCGGCCCTACCGGAAGCGGGAAAACAACGACTTTATACGGAGCTCTTTCGGACATACCGAAGGATTCCCTAAATATCATGACCATCGAAGATCCCGTCGAATATAAGCTCCCCGGTATCGCTCAAATGAATGTCCGACCGAAAATCGAACTGTCTTTTGCCAAAGGATTGCGACACATTCTTCGGCAGGATCCGGACGTCATCATGATCGGAGAAATCCGCGATACCGAAACGGCTCGTATTGCCATACAGGCGGCCTTAACGGGACATTTGGTCATCAGTACGCTCCACACGAATGATGCCCCTTCGGCAATCAACCGCTTAATCGATATGGGCATTGAACCGTATCTTCTCGCTTCCTGTATCATCGGTATTATGGCTCAACGCTTGGTCCGAACGCTGTGCCCTCATTGTAAAATTATCCGAGAGCCTTCCCTTGCGGATAAAAAAATACTGGAACTCGATGATCGAGACCGATCCTTCCACGAAGCAGAAGGATGCGAACGATGCCACCGTTCCGGCTATTCCGGAAGACGCGGCATCTACGAACTCATGAATATAAAAAAAGAAACCCGAAAGGCCATTTCAGCAGTTACCGACAGTCATCAATTACGAGCTATTGCCAAAAAAGAAGGTTTTATTCCCCTGAAAGAACAAGGTCTCTCCTTAGCTCGAAAAGGAGAGACCTCCTTAAAAGAACTCATTCGCGTCATCCCCGGATCAACGGAACAATCGTACTGATCCTTCCGCTCATTACGCCTTTATCTAAATTTTTTTATTTGTTAACCTTTTCTTCTTAATCGGAAATTTTTCCCATGCCCATCTATCGCTATCAGGCCCATCGATCCGAAGGAAAAAAAATCCGTTCGATCATTGAAGCCGGGAGCCTGACCGAAGCGGAAGAAAAACTTTTTCGATCGAATCTTTCTCCAACCGTCGTCAAAGAAAAGAAAATTCATGAAAATCTCTTCCTACCCCGAGAAGATCTTCTTACTTTTACCCGACAATTAGCACAATTGTTGGAAGCGGATCTACCCCTCTATGAAAGCCTGGCTCTTTTAAAAAAACAAACCGAAAAAAAAAATCTATCTGCCGTTTTAACCGTCTTATACGAAGGACTGAAAGAGGGAAAAAGTTTTTCTTCCGTTTTGAAATGTTATCCCTTTTGTTTTGATACTCTGTATCATACGATGGTGCATATCGGGGAAGCGGGGGGATATCTCGGTCGTTCCCTTCGTTATCTCTCGGAAGAATATGATAACCGATATCGACTCCGTAAAAGAATCGTTTCTTCCCTTCTCTATCCCTCCCTTTTGGCTCTTCTTTCTCTTCTGTTACTGGGTATTTTATTTTTTTACGTCGTTCCCTCACTCGAGCCCCTTTTCGGAGGCGAACATCTTCACCCTCTTACAAAAACCGTTTTGCATATCAGCAAACATCTTCGTTCTCTATGGCTTATGGATTTTTCATACGGTATCGGTTTGTTTTTATTTTTTTTTATCCTCAAAAAAAAAATTTCTCGATGGCCCGAATACAGAGATTCTCTGATCCTCAAAATCCGCTCCTTGAATACGTTTGTTATCGAGTTCTCCCTAGCCGGTTTTTCTTCCGCTACCGGAATGCTTCTCGAAGGAGGGGTCCCTCTTTTGGACAGTTTGAAATTAGCTTATCCCCTGCTCATAAACACGATTCTGAAAAAGGCCTTTCGCCGGATCATCGAAAAAGTCGAAGAAGGTCGACCGATCAGCGGAGAGATCGAAAAACATCGCTTTTTTCCTCCCTTATTCGGACAAATGATTCTCGTCGGCGAACGCTCCGGAGAAATGACGAAATGTTTCAAACATTTGGCCGCCATATACGAGGATCGTACCCGGAAAAAACTGGCTCAATATACGGCCCTTCTATCTCCCGTTCTTCTCTTGGGAATGGGAATACTGATAGGAGCGATCATGCTGGCCGTTTTGATTCCTCTAACGGACATCCGATCCATAGATATTTAGGAGAAAAATAATGCGTAAAAAACGAAATGCTCTGACTTTAATCGAAACCATGCTGGTGATCATCCTCATCGGTATTATCGGAGGAGCCATGGCCTATAATCTCAAAGGCGCCGTGGAAAAAGGGCGTTCCTTCAAAACGAAGGAAACCAAGCATCGAATTGATACCGTTTTAAATATGGCCTTCCTGGAAGGAAAAAGTGCGGAAGAAATCCGAGAAGATTGGAAACATATCGTAGAGACCTCACCCCTCATCAAAGCAAAGAAAAATGAATCCCATTTAAGAGACGGGTGGAACGAAGAATTTCATATTGAAATGAATGATGACGGCATGTGGCGATCTTTTACCGGACATATTTCTCCCGATGCCGAAGATTAAACGACACTCTTTTTCGCTCACCGAACTCTTAACGGTTTTGATGCTTCTGGGAACGATGATAGCCGTTCCGGGAGTAAGGGGATACGAATTGATCGAAAAAATACGCTTTCGAAAAGACGTTGAAAAAATGAAAGGGCGACTGCAGACGGCTTACGATCTCGTTCTTCGCTATGACGTCGATATTCATATCTCTTTGGAACAGACCGATCGAGGCCTTTTCTGCCGTCTTCTTTCGGATCATCCCTCCCTCTTAAACGGACCGGAAAAGGAAGTTTTTTTCTCTCGTCTGCGAAAATTAGAAAAAGACGGCCGAAATACTTCGACCGTCTTTTGTACCTTTTCTTATTTCGGCGGACACCAACCGATCTTTTTCCTCTCTTTATCGAATGGGAAAAAAGAAACCGTTTCTTTTGAAATCCGAGGTTTTCCGCATGTTATCAAAGCAAAAACATCACTCTTTTTTACTTCTTGAAATCATTCTCCTGATGACTCTTTTTTCATTCCTTCTTCCTCCCTTGTTCCGATCGAGCTTTATTTTTTCCGAAAACCTGAAAAAGCATCTGCTGGCCGACCGAACGGCCATGCACCGAAAGGAAATTGACTTCCGAATTAAAAGACTTCTTGCTCAAAAACGGGAACTTCTCTTTTCCCGTACCGGGAAAGAGAAGTTCATTCATTATCCCTTTTCATTTACGCATTCCGTTAACGGGATGGACTATTACGTCAACGGTCAAGCGGAACTACCGAAAGATCCCGACGAGAAAAAGCCTATAAAAGCGGTATATACCCTTTCCTCATCGACGGGGAAAAAAGAAATAATTTCCTTATTATTCTATTTAAAAAAATAAGATCCGCCAGTAAGTTGAATAAAAACCTACAAAAAGCCGGATCATGTCCGAAACGCCGTTTAAACCCTTCCTTTCCTCCGAAAAAAACCTACCCGAAATGACGGTTCGAGCCGTTATTTTAGGGATTATTCTTTCTCTTTTTTTTGCTCTGGGAAATGCATTCGTCGGTTTAAAAGTCGGCATGACGGTTTCTGCATCGATCCCTGCTTCGGTCATTTCGATGGGATTACTTCGTCTGTTCTTCAAGCGCGTTTCGATTTTAGAAAATAATCTGGTCCAAACCATTGCCTCTGCCGGAGAAGCCCTTGCGGCAGGAACGATTTTCACCATCCCGACACTCTTCTTTCTGGGAGAACCCCTTTCCGTTCTAAAGACATTTACCCTATCCGTTTTAGGGGGATTTTTGGGTGTCTTTTTCATGCTTCCCCTTCGAGAGCATTTTATCGTAAAAGAACACAAAACTCTTCTTTATCCGGAAGGAAGAGCTTGTGCCGAAATCCTAAAAGCGGGAGAGAGGGGACCCGGGAAAGCCCTATTGGCCTTGTTCGGCGTTTTCATCGGAAGCCTTTACCGATCTTGTATCGGTATGTTTCATCTATGGCCCGAAGTGATCGGCCTGAAAATTAAATCCTTTCTCAAAGCAACGGTTAGTCTCGATACGACTCCGGCACTTCTCGGTGTCGGATTTATTATCGGTCCGCGAGTCTCCGGAACGATGATGGGCGGAGCCGCTCTGGCCTGGTGGGTTTTTATGCCCCTCCTGAAAATATTCGGCCAAGGAAATATGATTATTCCCCCGGCCCAAGCAGCCGTCCACACCTTGAGCGATACGGAGATATGGTCAGAATATATTCGCTATATCGGAGCCGGCGGCGTAACGATAGGGGGATTGTTCAGTCTTGCGCATATGATTCCGGGAATGGCAAAATTATTTCATCCGGTCCGATTAAAAACAATCTTTCGAAAAGTCGGGGAAGGGAAAAAGCCCCCGCGTACCGATACCGACCTCCCCCTTTCTCTCGTCTTGATCGGAAGTCTTATTATCGGTATCGCCTTATGGCTGATTCCTACCTTGCATCTCAATGCCCTAAGCGTTTTTATTATATTCGTCACCGGATTCTTTTTCGTAGCGGTAACATCGATGACGGTCGGTATCGTCGGCAGTTCCTCAAACCCGGCTTCCGGCATTATTATCATGACTCTATTGATTACTCTGCTCCTTTTTCTGAGCCTCGATATGACGGATCGCATCTACATGATTATGGCCACTATGGTCAGCTCCGTCGTGGCGATCGCCATCTGCATTGCGGCAGACACTTCACAAGATTTAAAAACCGGATATCTTATCGGAGCCACTCCGAAAAAACAGCAGATCGGCATGTTGATAGGAACCGTAGCGGCAGCCTGCATTATGGGCGGGGCCTTGATCCTCCTCAATCGAGTCTATAAACTCGGTTCCTCCGAACTCTCGGCACCGCAGGCGACCATGCTTTCCCTAATCGTCAAAGGATTCGAAGAAGGGAATCTCCCTTTTCAGCTGATCCTCGTAGGACTTTTGACGGGTCTTTCGGTAGAACTGATGGGCGTGCGGGCGCTCGCCTTTTCGCTGGGTCTCTACCTCCCCTTGGCAACGACCCTTTCTCTTTTCGTCGGGGGATTAATTTCTTATTTCGTTCATCGAAACGTTACCGATGACGGTCATGCCGAAAAAGGAATTCTATTAGCCTCCGGTCTTATCGCCGGAGATGCTCTCACCGGAATAGCCATTGCCGTTTTATCCGTTGCCGGTTTGTTAAACGTAGCGGCCCCTCCCCTCTTCGGACCCGTTTTCGGATGCGTAGCCTACGCCTTGCTTGCTTTCCTGCTCACTTTTCTTTCTCGACGAAAAAAAAGACACAGTACCTAATTTTATTATAAAATAAATTTTTCTTCTCCTATACTACTTGCTTTATGAACAAAAATCGCGACGCAATCCCCTGATTTTATTCAAGCGCTCTTCCTTCTCTTTGGCAGAAACGGTCGTCTCCCTTCCCCTATTCGCCATTTTTCTGTTTGCCGTCCTTCATTATTATTCCTCTCTCGGCCAAATGTATGATCGAGAAAATACAAAATACTTAGCTCTTTTGGAAACAAGATACTGTTTTCTTCGGTTGCAACGCATTTTTTCCGCTTTTCGGGAAACTACGGATAAAACTCTTGTTTCTTTTTCGGAAAAAGGGTTGTTTCACTTTTGCTATGACAATGGAATCAACCGAGATCCGGAAGCTTCCGGTATTGTTTTCGCTTCTCTTTTTTTTGAAACGAATCGATTGCTTCTCCGAGCCTATCAAAAACGGGACACCGGAGAGATGAAAATGATTCGCGAAGAAAGCCTGCTGGAAAATATCGATAGGCCGATCTTTTCTTTCGGTCATGCGGAAGGAGAGGAGATCCGCTGGGAAAAAACCTGTACCGATTTCGACCGGCTAATTTGTTTCAAAATAAAACTCCTTTCTCCGGTCGAACAAGATCTTTTTTTTGAATTCTAATCATGTACTTACTATTCGGTTTTTTTTTCTTTTCTTTTTTCCTCCTCCTTTCTCTCTCCTTTACCGAAAAAACGGAGCGCATGGAAAGCTCTTTTCTTCTCCTGAAGCAAGATTCTTTTCAAAGCCGTATTGTCGTAAAAGAATCTACCGACTCTCTTCCTCCTTCCGATAAAAAGCCTACAAACGTTTCTCACTCTTACTCACCCCGTCGCGGTCCCATCCGAGAAGGTTTGAATATATATCTCTTGTTAAATTCTCACGTTCGGGATCCGAAAACGGAAGAACTCTTTCATAAACTTTTCATAAAACTCTACGGCAAAGAAAATTTCTATACCCCGGGCCTTGAAAAAGAACTGCTGAAAGCTCTGCAAGAGATTGCAGGCGGAAATAAGAAAGAAAAAGGGAAAAAAAGAATTCTCCATAAAATAAGCGATTTGGCTTCCGTAGAACCGGAAGATCCCCGACTGCAGGAGATCTGGTATAAAATATTAAAGGGAGCGAAAATCGGAGCGGAGGATCCTCTCGGTTACCCTTCCTTTCTTTCCTATCTGGTCTTTGAGAAAAAACAAAATTCCTTGATCAATCTATTGACGGCTCCTCCCGAATTGATAGCCGTTCTTTTCGATGATTCTTTTGCCGAAACTTTCGTTGCGGAAAGAGAAGTTCTTTTCGAAACATTAAAAAATAAAAATGACGAAACGGAAATACTGGAAAAAATTCTCCAACATTACGGAAAAGGAACGAATCCCTATCGCCACCTATTTACCCTTTATCGCTTTCGGAAATAAATGTATAAGCCGCCTCATAGGCTCGATGGCAATCATCGGGCCTCGGGTGATGCCCCGCAAATTTCACTAAATCGGCAAAATTCAAAAACTCGGCAAGGCTATGCTTAACCGATTCCTTAAAAAGTTTCTCCTTCATGGCGATCCGCAAGAATTCTTCCGTCGTTTGTTCTTCCGCCTTAATATGATAAAACCTCTCGATAAAATGACGAACGATACGGGTAATTTCCACATAAAAAGGAGCAAAGGACTCCAAGGAGGAAAGTCCTTTTTGCAAATGCCGTAAAGCTTCCAAAGCTCGTTCTACGGGGTTTACTTCCTTGCGAAAAAATATTCTTTTCGTAAAAAAGAATCTCTTTTTTCGGTAGAGCAAAAAAACCGTAAAAAAAGCACCTCCGATCAAAAGCCCTTTCCAAAGAAAAGGGCCGATTGTCGATTTGAGGAAGGGATCCCGAAAAGATTGTCCGGGAACAAACCGTGTCTTTCGAAAACTTTCTTTATTTGCACGCGTGAGTTCTACCGGCTCTTCTCCCCGCAGGGGCAGCAGGGAAGCTACCGCATCCCGATTTTCCTCACGAGGAAGAGAAGAGACTGAAACTTCAAGCAAAGGAGGATAAAGAGTAAAGAGCTTCCCTTCGACATCGCGAAAATGAAGCGGAGGTAAAAGGCAAATATGCTCCCCTTCCCAAAGCGGTTCATAAGAAAACGTCATTTCTTGCACGAAAATATGATTTTCAAACAAAGGATCGGAAACGGTTTTCTCCGAGAGTTTTAAGGCCGACTCTCCTTCCTTCGGAGAAGAGGGCCCTGCGAACGAATAGGGTTCCGGATAACGAAACCTGACCGTAACCGTTAGCACTTCCTCCAAAGAAACGGAAGGATGATGACATAGGATATCCGCAACGATACGTTCATCAGGCCTATTGCCGTAATAACTTTCCGCCGATAAAGAAATCAAACAAAAGAGACTGAAAAAGAAGAGCTTCATCGTTTCCTCGCCATGAAAAATGCCCGTAATACCTTTTCCGGAGATTCCGAGGAACAAATATCGACGAAGGCACCCCCGACCTTTCGAAATAATTTTTTCAGTTCCTCTCTCCTCTCTTGATTTTTCCGAAAGAAATAGCGTCTGAATGCTTCGCTCGACGTATCGACGGTAACGGTACGCCCCGTCTCGGCATCTCGAAAACGCATGAGACCCGCTCCGACCATTTCCCTTTCTCTCGGATCGGAAATACCGATCCCGATAAATTCATGTTTTTTTGCTGCCGGTCGCAGTTGTTTTTCCAACGAAGGCATGCAAAAATCGGAAAGAAAAACAACGACCCCTCGAACTTTTTGCATTCCGGCCAAAAAAACCAAAGCCTCGGTCGGATCGGTTCCCTTCCCGGTCGGTGAAAAAAACAGAAGTTCTTCGATCAGCCGACAGGCATGTCCGATCCCTTTCCCGGGAGGAATATATCTTTCTATTTTATCCGAAAAAAGAAGAAGGCCTATCTTATCATTATTTTTTACGGCGGAAAAAGCCAGAATGGCTCCTATCTCGGCCATAAACTCTCTTTTATTTTTATCGATCGTGCCGAAAAAAGAAGAGCGGGAAATATCTACCGCCATAAAAACCGTTAACTCTCTTTCTTCTCGAAAATTTTTCGTGTGGGGATAACCGGATCGGGCCGTAACATTCCAATCGACGGAACGGATCTCGTCACCCGGCTCGTAAGCCCGGACATCTTCAAATTCCATTCCGCGACCTTTGAAAGCCGATAAATAAGAACCGGCCGAAAGATTTCTGACCTCCTTCCCGGCTTCGATCCGAATCAAACGGATCTTTCGGATCATCTCTTCAACGGAGCGTATCATGGAACGTAAAGCGTCTCAAAAATGCGGCTCAAAATATCATCGGCCGTCATGCCGCGTGCCTCGGCTTCATAGGATAAATGCAATCGATGACGTAACACGTCACGACCGATACTTTTTACGTCATGCGGAGTTACAAACCCCCTTCCCTGTAAAAAGGCATGCGCCTTGGCCGTCACGGTCAACGCAATACTTGCCCGAGGAGAAGCTCCGTAACGCAAACAATCCTTCAAAGAGGGATCGCATTTCTCAAGCTCTCGGGTAGCAAAAACGACATCCAAAATATAATCGGTTACCTTTTCATCCACATAAATGTCATCCAATACCTTTCGAGCCCCGAGGATGTCTTCTGCCGAAGCCACCCGTGATACCTCCGGCTTCTCGAATAACTTTCCCATTCTCCGAATAATCAATTTTTCCTCTTCCCTTTCCGGATACGAAAGCAAAACCTTTAACATGAATCGATCCGTTTGTGCCTCGGCCAGCGGATAAGTCCCTTCCTGTTCGACAGGATTCTGCGTGGCCAGAACCAAGAAAGGCTCGGGTGCGCAAAAGGTTTTCCCGGAAATCGTAATCTGCTTTTCGGCCATAACTTCCAAAAGCGCCGACTGCACCTTGGCAGGAGCCCTATTGATTTCATCGCCCAGAACGATATTCGTAAATAAGGGTCCCTTCTTTACGGAAAACGTCCCGTCTTTGGGGTTATATACCGAAGTCCCCAATAAATCGGCAGGCAAGAGATCCGGGGTAAACTGAATCCGGTTAAAATCACATCCGATGACTTTAGCTAAAGTAGTCACCGATAAGGTTTTGGCTAATCCGGGTAACCCCTCCAACAAAATGTGTCCGTCGGCGAGCAAGGCAATCATTAATCGGTCGATCAAAAAAGATTGTCCG
>CAYGJM010000007.1:15174-16446 GCA_964350295.1 uncultured bacterium
CCAATACCTTACTCATTTCCTGCCTCATCTACGAAAAAGGCCTGTTAGCTTCCTTAACGATACTGTGTAAATCTCGTATGTCCGTCGTGCTGCTCATACTTCCTTTCCGCATAAATTGATGATCCCCCTTATTCTACGATTTTTCCTTTAACGCTCAACCAAAAATTCTTTATCTTTCGCAAGTCACAACCGAAACTTCAAAAGGAATGAAATTCGTCCGCAAAGTATCAAAAAGAAGGCCTTTCACCGATCTTTCATGTTTTTTTTGTACCAACTCCTTAACCAGAAATAATTCTCCGGAAATCATCCCTTCCCCATATTCCCGGATTTCCTGCGGAGTTCGTAACGGTTGCCATTGATGATTCCGATAAAGAAATTTATCTCCGACCGCTATCGAAAAATGATGCGATCCGTTTTTCAGGATCCAACAATCTTTTCCCTTCCCTCCCCACTTCCAAACGGGTATCGTTTCCGGTCGAGGAACTTCCCTGCCCTTCTTCGGAATCAAAATCGATTTTTTTTCAAAACCCTTTTCGCTCCAAAGAGTAACGTACATCATTTGTTCATCCGTCCTCTCGATCCTCAGGATGGGAAGGGTATTCTCTTTTTTTAGAAACGGTTGCCAATAAGCCCCTTCCAGAACCAAACAATCATTCGGACGGACGTGACGCACGTATCCGGGGAAGATCAATCGTTTTTCCCCCTTATTTCTCTTTCGGTTTTCCTTATCGTCTCCCGTGAAAAAAAGATCTTCGTCGGCCCAAACCGCATTCCTTAACGAACTTTCTTCGCAAACCGAATTATTGCTCGGGCCCTCGATCAAAAATCGATCGATGATTTTCCCTTCTCCGTCGACCACGCGACACTCCGGACCATCCCGTGCGGAAAAAAGAGCATAACGAAAGCCTTCCTTCTTATTACCTACGGAATGCCACTCTCCCTCTTCTCGCAACACGGTATTTCCCCGCAAAGAACAGCGAAAAAGTACCCCTTCCCGATCGGGTCGGTCATTCTTACCCGAACAAATAAGGGAAGAGAGTTCGGCTCGATAAAAAGGTATTCCCTCTTCTAAAAATCCCTTTCCGAGGCTATCAAAAACGATAACGGACGAGGCCCTTTCGGATTCTCGGGATATCGCCGCCGGAACGACGGGAGGGAGCCCGGAAGTCCGGCGTATCGCATAAATCGTTCCCGTACAATAAAGAAAGGTAAAACAACATAAAAAGGTTCGGAAGAATCCTCCTTGTCGAAAAGCCGCTCCAACATATTGAT
>CAYGJM010000007.1:16494-23734 GCA_964350295.1 uncultured bacterium
GAAAAACTTCTTCTTTTGAAGAGATTTTGGACAAAAAAATAATAATATACTTTATCTAAAATATTTTCTATAGGGAAGGAGGGAACCCCCATGGCGGAAGAACAAAACCCGAACCAAAAAGATCCGAATGAAGAAGGAAAGTCGGAATTTCATAAGGTAACGGATAAAGTGAAAGAATTAAAAAATGATCCTACGGTAAAAGCGACGCAGTCTCTTTTTACGAATTATTTTCTCGAAATTTTCTATCTCGTTGCAACCGTGATTGCCTTTATTTATTCGCTTATTCACTCCCCGTCCCGAGGACTCATTTTTATCGGTATCGGATTTATTCTGGGAACCTTATTGCACGCACCGATGAAACATGCGGCTCGTTCCTTAAGCGGATTTTTAAAAAACCAAGAACTCGTCGTCCATATTATTATGGTGGTAATTGCCGTGATTTTGGCTTTTATCATTCCGACGATCATGCTCGGTATTTTAATCGGTATTCCGGCCGGATTCGGCGTGCGCCAAGCTCTGGTCGAATCGAAAAGAAAACCGTAACAAATTCCGTTTTATGTCACATAATGACTCGGAAAAAATTCCTTACGGGGAAAAGATGCAGACATTCCTGAAAAGGAAAAAAGAGATCCTTCTGTATGCGGCATTGCTTTTGATCTCTTTTTTATACAGTCTCTCCCTTCATCCGATATCGGGAATCGTTTTTACGGGTCTCTTTTTCCTTTTCGGTCTCTTTATCTACTCAAAATACCGAAGCCCGCATTCTCTTTTTTCTTTGTGGATCGGGAATAAAAAAACATCTTCGCAAATAGCCCTTACTTTTCTCTTGTTTTTTTGTGCCTTTCTTCTTCCCTCCCTACTCACCGGCCTCTTGATAGGGATGCCCACCGCCCTGCAAATCCGATCGGCCATGGATACGATTAAAAAAGAAATGATATAAAAAAATCGAATTCGATAGAATGAGGGCTTTTTATTGCTCAAGAGCATTCATCATGAGTTCAACGATACCCTATAAAACCTTTGATCGCCGTGATCCTGATTTCCCGTTCGGCTCGGACCCGTTTCGCGGCTTACCGGGCAATCCTCCTTTTGGGGAAAAGAGCTTGCAGCAAGATGAGATCCTTCGTATCCTTTCCGACGGAAAGGAAACACACGCCCGTAATCTTTATGATGCAAGTCCCCATCGCATCGTGTATTTGCAGGATCCGGAAACAAGGAAAGGCCTGCAAGTTCTTTTTCGCTCCTCCGGAAAAAGCGTCCATCGTTATCAAGCGGAAGCTCAGCTTCTCGCCTATGAAATTTCTCAATGGTTCGGGCAAAGGGTCGGCCACTATCTCGTACCGCCCGTCGCACTTCGATCCATTCATAATTCTCGCAGTATTTCTTCCTACGGCTCCTGTCATTATTACCTCGGCCCCGGCAACGAAATGTTACCGTCATCCCTCCCCGCCGAGCAAAAAGCTTTGGCCGCTTCTTTTCTCTATGTTATCGGGCAATGGAATACCCATGCGGGGAATTATCGCATAACCGAGAGAACGGAATCCTATGAAACCGGAGAGAAACCGCTGGAGATGAAATTCCGCTCCGTTTTGCTCATTGATAATAAAAATATGGCCGACTTACAAAAAGAGACCCCCGAATACGGCGCTATGCCCGAGATCCATTTATCTTTGCCCGAGCAGATTTCCTTCCCCCTTGATCAACCGAATGGAAAAATGGAACCGGTCACTCCGAAAGATTTCAACACATTCGAAGATATGGCTCGAAAACGGGATATCGGATATGAGCGTTCGGGGAAACTGTACACGACTCTCTTTGAAAAATATCCCTTTCCAAATCTCGTTTTTAGTTCGGATCGAGCTCTTTACGTTCAAATCAATAAAAGAAATTTTTTTCCGAACAGCCCGATTTTTCCTCTCGATACGGATCAGCTCCCCGAAACGGCCATTCGCGCCTGGAAATCACTGACCGCCGATGTCATCCGATCGCTTTGCCGTTCTTTTTTTATGCATCTGCAAGAACAATTCGATGACCGATCGTGGGAGGAAAGACTGGTTAAAGGAATTTCGGAAAGAAAGGATCGAATGCTTGCAAAAATTCGCCCCATGGAATCTTCGAAAAAAGAAAGCTGACATTTACGCCTCCTCCTGCTAAACTGCTCGTCTTCAAAAAGAAAAAAACGGCTATGATTACTTTTCTGACCCTAAGACCCGTTCTTGAAGCACCCCCTTCTTCGTTTAACCTCACTTTTTACTCCTTTCCCGATGAGGCCTCTTCCACAATGACAATCAAACACCAATCGATCGGTCATCTGAAAGGGCCCCGGAAAGAAATCCTTGCTTTAATCGAAAAAGCAGCTAAAGATACCGGCATTTTTTTCGCGGGCATTCAACCGACGATATTTACTTGTTACCGGCACCCCGAAACAAAAGCTTATTGCCCCGTTACGCTTTACGAAGATGATGACGGTCTTCCGCAAGTTTCCGAAATCGGAGGCCTTTTCCCTACCGTGAAATCGGCGTATAAAATCATCGGGCAAGTCTACCGCAAAACTCCGGGATTAAAATATATTCTTGTCCCCTCCGAACAGGCCGCCCCGTTTCAAAAATTTATCGAACGCATCAAAAGTTGTTCCTCCCTCAAAGAGAAACTTTGTTAACTTTCTTTTTAAAGGAAATAAAAAATCGCCATTAATTTATTCATGAAATATAATCTTCTTTGAAAATTCTATTTTATAAGGAAGGTATGTCCTCTAAAAAAACGTTGAGTATTTTCATGCTCACCATGATCAATATTGCTGCCATTGCCAGTTTAAGGGGATTGCCGATCTCCGCTTCTTACGGCTTTTCGATTATTTTTATCTACGCTCTGGCCGCCCTTTTTTTTCTGATCCCGTCAGCTCTGGCATCGGCCGAATTAGCCACGGCCTTTCCCGAATCGGAAGGAATTTTCACGTGGATCAAAGAGGCTTTCGGTCCCCGATGGGGTTTCCTGGCCGTATGGATGCAATTTATTGCCAACGTCACCTTCTATCCTCTGGCCCTGAGTTTTGCCGCTACTTCCGTAGCCTACTTTTTAAACCCTTCGCTAGCCGAAAATAAAATATATATTTACCTCTTGACGCTCGTTTGTTTCTGGATGGCGACGGCGATCAATCTGAAAGGAATTAAGGTCTCCGGGCGAGTCTCTTCCGCCGGCACGATGATCGGAACGCTTCTTCCGGGAATCTTCATTATTGCTTCGGGAGTAGCTTGGTGGTTACTCGGAAAACCTCTGGCCATTGAAATCGGTCGCAAAACCTTATTACCGCATCCGGACATAAAGAATTTAGTGTTTATTTCAGGGGTAATCTTTACCTTTGCCGGGATAGAAATGTCGGCCATCCATGCCAAAGACGTCATGCATCCGAATCGAAGTTACCCCAAAGCCATCTTTATCGCTTCAACGGCCTTGGTCGCCTTGCTGACACTGGGCTCTTTGGCCGTGGCTTTCGTCATTCCTCGGGAGGAATTGAGTTTTACCGGGGGTGTCATTGCCGCCCTTTCGGTATTTTTCCGGGTATTCGGCATGCCTTTTCTTACCCCTTTATTTGCCTTATTGATTGCCGTCGGAACGATGAGTCAAATCAGCACGTGGTTAATCGGTTCGATTCGAGGAATTTCAGCCATTGCGGAACAAGGATTCCTTCCGCCGGTTCTTCATCGTAAAAACCGTCACGATATGCCCGTCGCCCTGATGATCGCTCAAGCTCTTTTAGTATCCGTTCTCTCCTTGGTGTTCCTGATCATGCCGAATACGAATACGGCCTTTTGGATTTTGGGAGCACTGACGACGCAACTGTATCTGATTATGTACATGCTTCTATTTGTCGCCGTGATCTATCTGAGATACAAGCAACCGCTTCTCGAAAGACCTTTCCGCATTTTCGGAGGAAAAAAGGGGCTCTTTCTCATCGGCGGAACGGGCTTTTTTACTTCGCTTGCCGTATTCCTGATCAATTTTGTTCCCCCGGACTTGATTGCCCCCGGGAACCTCCTGTTCTATGAGGGAATCCTGATCATCGGAAATCTCCTGTTTTGCGCCGTCCCCTTTATTTCCAAAAAAACGAAACTCCTGCCCGAGCCTACGTAAATCCTTCTTTTTCAGGGATCCTTTTTCCATGGAATAAACTTTGTCCGCGGTTCGAAAAACGAAAGGAAGATCGTGGGTCATAAAGAGAACTGTCATCCCCCTTTCCCGAACCTGCCGTTGCATAAAATACATCAATTCAACTTTCATCGGAAAATCCAAGGCCGCAGTCGGCTCATCAAGAATCAAAAGTTCGGGATCATTGAAAAGAGCCATGGCCAAACAAATTTTCTGTTTTTCTCCGCCGGAAAGGCGGTGAGGATATTTTTCCAAAACCTCTTTCGGATTTCGAAATCCCAAACGAATCAAGCTATCAAAGATTTTCTCCTTTTTCTCCCGAAGAGAAAAACAGGGTAATTCACCGATCTGAAAACCGACCGTATGAAAAGGATCGAGACTACCGTGAAAATCCTGAAATACGATAGACGTTTTCCGATCGTCCGCATGCCTGCATATACGCCCCTCGGAGCGCATTCCCCTCGGGAAACAACCGAGAACGGCATGGGCTAAAAGAGTTTTTCCGGAACCCGATTCTCCGATAACGGCCGTCATCTCCCCTCGTACAAGATCGAGATCAACGGAATGCAACAAAGGGGCAGATTTCGGAAAAAATAAAGAGAACCCCTTGATTTCTAAAATTTTATTTGCCATTTTCTCCCGATTGCGGAAAATAGATTCTGTTGAAATAATCCCTCTGCTTCCTTTAAAATAATGAGGTTTTCAAAAGGATAGGCAAAAGTGAGAGCCATCACAAGTCTTTTCGGAAAGTCCCCTTTTTCTCCTTTGAGAAAGCATATGGATAAGGTATCCGTTTGCGTACACAAGGTTTTTGATGTTTGGGAAGCTGCCATACGAGGAGAATGGAACCGTGTCGAAGAATTGGCCAAAGAAATTTCCCGTTTGGAGCATTTGGCCGATTTGACGAAAAACGAAATTCGCAATCATTTGCCTAAAAGCCTTTTTTTACCGATCGAAAGAGAAAGCTTGCTTTCCATTCTCTCTCTGCAAGACGATATGGCCGATGCGGCCGAAGATATCGGTGTTCTCTTTACCTTGAAACAAGTCTCCCTTCCCGAAGAAATTAAAAAAGACTTCGGTATTTTCATTCAAAAAAACATTCAATGTTTTGACGTCGCCTGTCGAATCATCCACGAACTGCAGGAGCTGCTCCATTCTTCGTTCGGAGGACTGGAAGCCGAGTCGGTCAAATCGATGGTTGATGACGTTGCCTATAAAGAACACGAAAGTGACGTTTTACAAAGAGACTTGTTAAAAAAATTATTTCTTATGGAAAAGGAGTTTACATTCGTTTCTTTTCATCTTTGGATGCGTATTTTGGAAGGCATTGCCGCCATTTCCGATCACTCGGAAAAATTGGCCAATTGCATAAGTGTCATTTTGGAAAGACGATAATAGCTGATTCATGGATACGGCCCTTATCATTTTAACTCTTGTCTTCGGCGGCTATATGACTTGGAACATAGGAGCCAATGATGTAGCCAATGCCATGGGAACGTCCGTCGGCTCCAAAGCTCTTACTCTGCGGAAAGCGGTTATTTGTGCGGCATTTTTGGAGTTTGCCGGGGCCTTTTTGGTAGGAAGTAACGTATCGACAACCATCCAAAAGGGCATCATTAATACGACCCAATTTCAACTTGAACCGGCAACGCTCATTTTCGGAATGATCGCGGCCCTTCTCGGAACCGGCATTTGGCTTCAAATGGCCTCCTATTATGGCTGGCCCGTTTCTACGACTCATTGCATCGTCGGATCCATCCTCGGCTTCGGTATCGTCGTTGCGGGGCCGAAGGCCATTCACTGGGGGGAAATTTATTATATTTCTTTGAGTTGGGTTCTCTCTCCGTTAATGGGAGGAACTCTCAGTTATTTCGTCTTTATTTTAATTCAAAGACGCATTTTATTTTCGGCCACGCCTTTGGCGGCAGCCAGAATTCTCACTCCTTTTTTCGTCTTTGCCTCCTTTACCGTATTCGGAATGAGTATTTTAATAGGAGGACTGAAAAAACTTCATTTGGATTTAAACTTTCTGCCTGCCCTGACCTTTTCCATCCTATTCGGCTTTGTGGCCGCCGCTCTCAGCGCTCTCTTTTTTCGAACGCTGAAAACGAAAAATCCCAAAATGATCCTCAAACAAAATACCGATTACCATTTGATGAAGGGATTGAATAAATCGATCAAGCATCTGCGAAGAACGAAATTATATGCGACGGGACCGTTACAACAAAAAGTTTCGGATATGCTCAAGGGACTATCCAGTGCTTCTCACGACACGCAAAAAGTTCTTTTATTACATGAAAACAGCATGGAATTCGACCGGGTAGAGAAAATTTTTGCCTATCTTCAGGTCTTAAGTGCCTGTTTCGTTGCTTTTGCACACGGAGCGAATGACGTGGCCAATGCCATCGGTCCGATGGCTGCGATTTTTTCGACCCTGAAAAACGGCATTGTCTCTTATGAATCGGTCATCCCCCTATGGCTTCTTGCTTTCGGCGGAGCCGGTATCGTTCTGGGTCTGATGACATGGGGATGGAGAGTTATTGAAACCGTCGGCAAAAAAATTACCGAATTAACTCCCACGCGCGGCTTTTCGGCCGAAATCAGTGCGGCAACAACTATTCTTTTAGCCTCCAAACTCGGTCTTCCGATTTCTACGACCCACACGCTGGTCGGTGCCGTTCTCGGCGTCGGAATTGCTCGAGGCATGGGTGCCCTGAACTTACGCGTTTTAAAAGATATTATCGGGGCGTGGGTGATTACGATCCCGGCGGGTGCTTTCTTTACGGTCCTTACCTATTATTTTCTAAAACTTATTTTCCGATAGCCTCGGCTCGGACAATCGTCGAAGGTATTCGCCGATATGGTTCGTTGTCCATAAAAGAATAAAAAGAAGACCGGCCGGAGGTAGAAATAATCCGAAATCAAGCGGATAAACCGTCCCGGCTTCTTTTAAAAGAACGCCGATGGAACAATGACCGGAAGAACCGATGCCGAAAAAAGAGAGGGCCCCTTCATAGAAAATAATCCGGGCTATGCTGCTCGGAAAAATCGTCGTAAGGGAAGAACGAATGTCCGGAAGAAAATGTTTGAAAAA
>CAYGJM010000007.1:23744-31732 GCA_964350295.1 uncultured bacterium
GTCGATATCCCATAACCTTACTTAGTAATAGGCAAGAAAATGTTTTAAAAAAATAACTGTTTTCGAATAGCCCATATGCAAAAACATATCGATATCATAAACAATTTTTCTTTTTAAAATTTCCATACGCACGACCCGAGCAACGGAAGTCCATCCGAACAAGGATAAAACGAAAGCCGTAAAAAAAAGATTTTTCCTCCCGGAAAGAGAAGTACAAGCCAAAAGAATGAAAAAGCTCGGCAAAGCTTCCCATATCTCGATCAGTCGAGAAACGACCATATCGGCCTTTCGAGAAAAAAAAGGGCCGACGGCACCGATGAAAACCCCCGTCACATACATAAACGCAATCGTCAAACAGGCTATCGAAACGGAATGACGTATCGAAAAGAAAAGAGCTGCATATAAACTCTTTCCGTTACAACGGATTTTCTCGATTCCTCGACCGGAAAATGAATCATAAAGCACCTCCTCTTCCCAATGTTTCGAAAGGATGCCGCTTCGAATGACCGTTACCTCGGATTCGTTAACGGGAACATATTTTTTAAAGGGGGTCGAATGAGAAAGCAAATAGGCAAAAAGGACGATATGGAGAACAAGGCAACAGAAAGAACCGTACGAACGTATTTTCCCCCCGGCCCAAAAACAAAGGGCGATACAAGGAACGGAAAACATGCCGATATTAAAAAAAAGATCGCTTTTTTGCGTATAAAAATCGACGGAAAACAAGGAAGCAAAAAAAGGAAAAGAAAAAGTACCCGATTGCAAGACGAGAAGCGGTTGCGACGAGGCTAAAAAGGGAGCATATAACCCGATGAATAAAACGACCGTACAAGAGACATAACAAAATCTAATAAAAAGATTTTTTTCCGAAAGGCGTATCGCTTCGATAAAGGACATGATCACGAATCCTCGGATCCAGCAAGTAAAGAATGCTGTCGGAAAGAAAATAACCCGTTACGGAAATAAAAGAAAGGACCAGCGAGCTCACAAGAATGACTTGCAGATCCTTGTTTATAAGAGCTTGATAATAAAATCCTCCGAAACCGTCTATTTCAAAAAGAGTCTCTATCATTAGGGCTCCGGAAAAAAAAGAGCCCATTCCCCCCGAAAAGAGGGGTATAAAAATGGAAAAAGAGGCTTTCCGAATATGAAAAAAAAGGATGCGAGAAAAAGAAACACCCCTAATTTTCAAGGCTTTGATATAATCCAGACTCAAAATATTTTCCATAACCGTTTTCGTAAATCCGGAATAAACGGCCAGAAAACCATAGATAAAAACCAGATACGGAAAAAATAGGTGTTTGCCTATATCCATCCATTTCCCTACCGGCGATAAAGTATCATATATTTCGGCCGTATAATGTCCATGAAAGGGAAGGCCCGAAGGCAAAGCTATTTTTTCAATGACGAAGGGAACGACGGCATACACGGGAACGGCATACAAAAAAGCAAAGCAAAAGGAAAAAAAACGATCGATGAACGAACCCGATTTTACGGCCAGAAAAAGACCTATGGCCTGAGAAAGAAAAAAAACGGAAATAACGGAGACGACCGTTAAGAAAAAGGTAAGTCCCAAGCGACGAAAGACCTCTTTGAAAACATTTTGCGAAGGATTACTTTTTAATTTTCCGAAGTCATGAAAAACGATTTTCGTAAAAAAATTCACCTTCTCCGCAAGGTTTTGAAAAAAGGTCTCCTTTTCCCTTTTTTGATAAAAACGATCGGTAAAAGGAATATACTCTTCCGAAACGGCTATCCCTTCCCTCTCTTCCCGTAAAAAATCTACGATAAATACGTGAAGAATGAGCACCGTCAATAAAACGAAGGGAATGAGGAGTATTCTTCCGTATAAATACTTTTTCGTCATTTGAAAAACATAACGCGTACCGAAGGTTCTTCGAGGGTTGCTTCGGATAGCAAATCGGACCTTTGTGTCGGAATAAAAACATTAGTCAGAGATTCACGGTAAAGAAAAAGCTGTTCGGGAACGAATAAAAAAGTACATGGTTGATCCGCATGGAGATGGCCGTGTATCTTTCGGATCATTTCCTTTCTCTGCAAAGGGTCTTTTTCCCGCTGCAAAGCATCCAAAAGAAAATCGACTTCCGGATTGGCATAACCGATAAAATTGGCTCCGCTCCGGTCCGTTTCTCCTTCGGAATGCCAAACGGTTCTCGAAATTTCGGAAGACGGGAGAAGGGATCGGGCAAAATAAAAGGCGTCAAACGTTCGATCCTTATACGCTTTCATGCATTCTCCGTAGTTTAAGCCTTCCGTTTTACAGGAAATACCGATCTTTTTCAAAGAAGAAGCCATAAAATCACATATTTGCGCAGCACTCTCGTTTTGCGCATAATAAATGAGCGTGAAAGAAAACGTTTTTTTCGAAGAGTTTTGCAACAAACCCGTTTCGGGATCTCGGATCCATCCTTCTCGGGCAAACAGCTCAAGAGCTTCTTCGGGATCATAGGGAATCAAGGAATAGTCCCCCCGATCGATAAAAGGGCCCGTAATTTCTTTGCCGAATCCTTTCAAAAAGTGACGTATGATCATTTTTCTGTCGATGGCCTTCGTCAAGGCCAATCGAATACCGGGGCTTGCGAAATATTCATTCGATAGATTCCAGCCAATGAAATAATAGAGAGGAGCCGAATAAGAAAGCTCTCGTATACCTAATCCTTTTTCTTTCTGTTTTTGATAGAAAGAGGATTGTAAAAATCGTTGATAATCTTCTCGTTGAGAAGGCTGCAGATAAAAGGTATCCAACTCCAGAGCTTTAAAAGATTGCCAGGCATGGGAAGGTGTATTTTTTCGAATGAAAAAAATAGCCTCGAAAAGAGCCTCTTTTGAAGAAGGAAAGTCTTTATTTCGCGTGAGAATCAAATAATCCTCCCGACGGGAAAAAAGATACGGACCGCAACCGATAAGAGAATATTTCGCTTCGTTTTCCGCAAAGTGACGAGCGAAATCAACCGACTCACGCACCTCTTCTTCCCGAATGAAAGAAGGAAGATAAAGATGTCGTGCCAAAGGTCGCAATGCACCCGTAAGCCGTCGGGCATCGTATACGATCGACTCCCCTGCCGGAAATTTCCAATGAACGATGAATCGCTTATCATCCAGCACTTCCACTTCTTCCAAAAAACGATACCGGCTTCGTAAAGAGCCGGATTCCGGCATGTCGACATAAGGATTTTTTAATGCCTCGATATAAAATCGAAAATCATGAGCGGTCAAAGGAATAGGACTATTATGCCAATAAAGATCCTCTTTGAGGGAAATAAAATAATCCGCTCTTTCTTCCCGGATCGTCTCCCCCATAAAATCGGCAAAATCATCGGTAAGATCATCCGACCGACCGAAAGAAGGACGTGCTACGGAGCCATGACAGAATCCCCATAGCGTATGAACGAAAGGATCATTCGAAAAAGGATGAAAGTGAGGCGGACGAATAAAATAAGCGACCCGATAAATACCCGAAGGTTGAAAGTCGGGACCTAATAAATCGGGTAGGGCGTTTTCGTAAAATTGATCTTTATGCAAGATATTTTCCCCTTCGAACTTTTCGAAGGGGGGAACGGATCGAGCTTCTTCTTTTTTTTCCTTTTCCGTAATAAAGTTTCGCTTGATCTCTTCTTGCGAAGAAATGAAACGGTGCAAGGAAAAAAAAGCCGTACCGCACAGAACAATGCCGAGAACAAACTTCTTCACCGATTTCAAAGTCTTATATTACAAGGCCCTTTTGATACCGGTTTCCGGATAAAAGAACTACGATTTATTCGTATTTCTCGTCTGTCCGCAGAACGGAATGACAAAAAGTTGTACGGAAGCCGTTCGAACTCCGTAAGGAACCTGCCCGGCACCCTGTATATTCTCTCCGATTTGACTTTGACCGTAGTAAGCCTCCATCAAACGAGAATAACGCGGTCCCGGTTCCGAAACGGCCGGATCCAAAAAACTTTGAATGCAAGGTCCTCCGTCTCCGGTGCAGGGGCAAACATATTTTTTATTCCAATGAAAGTTCGTTTTTACGTGTCCCGTTTGCTTCATGCGCACTTTTTCCGGACCTGCCTTAAAAACGAATATCCTGTCATCTTCCCCGGCATGTGCCTTTCCGTGAAGGCCATAATAAAAAATGCCGGCTACCAATACACCGTACAAACAAAAATACAGAATACGTAAGGCCTTCATCATGCTACTCCTTTTTTTCGCCCCCTCCTCTCGGTTTATCTCAAAAATTCTTTTTCTCGCACCTTATTTCTGAAAAAAAATAAAAACTTAATAATCAATGTTTTAAATAAATATTTCTGAAAAAATTACAAAATGTTAGGATCCGAAACTTCTGTGATTACCGCATCGAATGGTTCGATATGACGAAATTTCGCCCCTGGATCGTCTGGGGAAGTGCCGGCCTTTTCAGTACCTTTCAATTCTTACTGCAAGGTTCTCCGAGCGTAATGATCCCCGCTTTAATGAAAGCCTTCTCGACGGACATCGTTTCCGCGGGGCTTCTGACAACCTATTTTTTTTATACTTACATCTTTATGCAAGTCCCTTCCGGGGCTCTCCTTGACCTTTTCGGCCCTCGCATTTTATTACTGATCGGAAGTTTTTCCGCCTCTTCGGCCTGTATTGTTTTTTCTTGCTGCGACCGATTATGGATTGCCAAGGGCTCCCGAATGCTCATGGGCTTGACCTGTGCCCCCGGTTTTATTTCAACGCTTTGCCTGGCATCTCGTTGGTTCGGAACTGCCCGGTTTGCCTTCATTGCAGGTCTTACGGAAACATTGGCCATGTGCGGCGCCGGAATCGGAATGATTATTCTAGCCGCAGGCGTCCTCCTGTTCGGCTGGAGAACGGCCATATTTCTCTGCGGAGCTTTAGGATATCTGCTCTTTCTTCTTATCTATCTTTACGTAAAAAATCATCCGGACGGGGAGGTCAATAATAAAACCTCGTCTTTTTCTCTAACGGAGGAACTTCGTAGTATGAAAGAGGTCCTTATGAATTTTCAGGTATGGGTCAATGCTCTTTTTGCCGCACTCGTTTTCAGCGCCGTTGCGGCCTTAATGGCCCTTTGGGGCATTCCCTTTTTTATGTTTCGTTATCACATCTCTTCGTCATCCGCTGCGGGAATCGTTTCCTTAGGCTTTATCGGTGCAGGGATCGGAGGCCCTCTGGTCGGATCGATATCCAATAAAATGCGAAGACGAAAAGTCGTCATGATCGCAGCAGTCCTCCTCTCGCTGGCTTCCATACTTACGATTATTTATATTTCTCTTCCCATACATCTGATGTACGTATTAACGTTCCTACTGGGTCTCGCCTGTAGTTCCTACGTTCTTCCCTTTGCTGCCGTTAACGAAATCTCTTCTCCCCAAGCAAGAGGAAAAGCCATGGGTTTCACCAATATGTTGGCTTTGATTATCGGGGCACCGATTCTCCAACCCTTAATCGGAAGCCTGCTTAAAAAACAAACCTTCCTGGATAGAATGGCCCCCTCTCATTTTTCGGCCGCTCTTCTTCCGATTGCCTTCGCACTCCTTATTGCCCTTTTTCTGACTTTTTTTATTCGAGAAAATTATTCCGGCTCCGAGGATGAATCGTAAAAGCTAGTCGTTCGGAGGAAAGTAACCTCGCTCGCTCGAACTTCGGAGCAAGTATTGCAAAGTTAATCAAATAAAGGACTCACTCAGTCACAATTCTGACCTCTTTGAAAGAACCAATAAATTTATTCATTAAAGTTTCATCTTTGCAGGAAACTTCCCACCAACAGGCATCAAAATTGATAATTACGATATCACATTCTCGAAGCATCTCATCATCATCTTCATAGTATTTCAGTTTCTTTGAGTCTTTACATCCAATGAGTACTAAGTCAATAAATTGACCTATTCCCTTTGCCAAGACTTTAATCTCACCCCATGAAATAGGGATAATTTTTTTCTCTTGAATATTTTGGTTAATATAATTAGCAATTGGCTTAGCTTCACTAGAATAATACAATGCATCAAAAAACAAAACACCCCATTTATATAAAGAACCATCTTCGATCTTACTAAGCAATTCCGATAATTTGACCAAGCCTACGTTAGAATCTTTATTTTTATCACATATTTCTATTCTTTTAATCTTCTTCATATTTCCACTCAGGAACCTTTTCTCCAATAGGATTTCTTGCTTTAGTCCCTCCTGTTTCATTTTCATCATGAGTATGTTGATGGGGCAATGGATGATTTTCAGGCCTACCATGATCTGTAAAATCAATATCCCTGATAGGTTCTCCATTTTCACCAAATTCTCTAGCTTGGGGATATTTTTCCTTTCGTCCTTGATGTTGACCCAATCAGGTATGAGGATCATACGAATCCGATATAGGATTGCCATCGGGGTCTCTAGGCAATTCCCTATCCGGAAAAGGCATAGGTTTAATTTTATTGACCGCAACTCCGGTGCATAGGTCCCTATTCCCCATAGAGCCGGCGCAAGATCTTTATTGCTCGCATTCTTAGCGGCCGTATAAGGTACTTTTTGAACTCTAATCCCAAGAAATCCTACCCCTATGGCAAGGAATCCGGAACTATTCACTCATTGTTTTAAGTTCATCCTTAAACTTTTCTTTAAATTTACTCATTAAGATGGGATCCTTACAGCCAATTTCCCACCAGCTCGTATCAAACATAATAATGACAATATCACACTCTTGAAACATTTCTTCATCATATTGATATGGCTTTAGTTTTTTAGAATTTTTGGATCCTATAAGAACCAAGTCAACAAATTGAAATACACCTTCGGCCAAAATTTTTATTTCTTCCCATGAAATATCAATTTTCTTTTCTTGATAAATATGAGTTACTAAGTAATTTGCAATTGGTTGGGCTCCACCTGTATAATTGATGGCATCAAAATCTAAAACTGCCCAAGAGTATTGACATCCATCCTTAATTAAGGGGATTATATCACGCAAATGTATGAGTCTAGCGTCCTTAAATCTAGTTTTTAAGTAAATTTTATTCATTTTCTCCATAATTCCACTCAGGCACCTCCTCGGGATCTCCTCGCTCTTTTGTTCCTCCACTAGAATTCTCTTTTCTTTGGTGTTGATGCGGCAAAGGATGATCTTCCGGCCGACAATGGTCGGTAAACTCGATGTCTCGAATAGGCTCGCCATCTTTTCCAAACTCTCTTGCCTTAGGATATTTTTCCTTACTTCCTTGATGCCATCCTAAAGGCATATGTTTAATTTTATTGACCGCAACTCCGGTGCATAGGTCCCTATTCCCCATAGAGCCGGCGCAAGATCTTTATTGCTCGCATTCTTAGCGGCCGTATAAGGTACTTTTTGAACTCTAATCCCAAGAAATCCTACCCCTATGGCAAGGAATCCGGAACTATTCACTCATTGTTTTAAGTTCATCCTTAAACTTTTCTTTAAATTTACTCATTAAGATGGGATCCTTACAGCCAATTTCCCACCAGCTCGTATCAAACATAATAATGACAATATCACACTCTTGAAACATTTCTTCATCATCTTCATAATTTTTTAATTTTTGTGAATCTTTACACCCTATCAGTATTAAATCAATAAACTGACCTACCCCATCACTTAAAATAAGCAAGTCTTTCCAGTCAATTTTAGCAATTTTATCAGCTAAAATATGAGTTTCAATATCTTGACAAATTTTTTGTGCTTTTTCATATATATCAGATGGATCGTATCCTGGTAAAATTGCCCAGTGATAATCCTTCCCGTTTGGTATAGCTTTAAAAATATCTAATAGCTCAATGAAAAGGCCATTTTGATAATTTGTTTTTAAGTAAATTTTATTCATTTTCTCCATAATTCCATTCCGGTACAGGTTCAGGATTACCTCTGCGCTTAGTTCCACCCGTTGGATTTTCTTTTCCACGATGTTCATGAGGTAAGGGATGATCTTCCGGCCGACAATGGTCGGTAAACTCGATGTCTCGAATAGGCTCGC
>CAYGJM010000008.1:0-21791 GCA_964350295.1 uncultured bacterium
TTATGCAAAGAGTTTGAGTCAGATGTCTCGCATAAAATAAAGTTGAAAAAAAATGTCGGAATCCTTCATATAACAGAGAAGTTCGATTCCGAGGCCGGTGCCCGAGAAGAGTCGAATGGCCCGGAGGGGGACCCCTCCTTTTTTTAATTTTACACGAAGGAGTCGACGTTCATTGAACGTGATAAGTAACATGAAAAGTCTTATGTCATTAACCCCTTATGTCATCGAAGATACCGGTCGAGGCGAGCGCTCGATGGATATCTTTTCCCGTCTTTTAAAAGACAGAATTATTTTTATCGGAACGGCCATCGACGATCAGGTTGCCAACGTTGTCGTTGCCCAGCTCTTGTTCTTGCGTATGGAAGATCCGAAAAAAGAAATTAGCCTTTTCATTAACTCACCCGGCGGATACATCACCGCAGGTCTTGCCATTTATGATACGATGCGTTTTTTAGGATGCGATATTAAAACCTATTGTATCGGTCAGGCCGCTTCCTTCGCAGCCGTATTATTAGCAGCAGGTACTAAGGGGAAACGTTTTATGCTCCCTAACAGTCGGGTGATGATTCACCAGCCGCACGGCGGAGTCATCGGAACGTCCGTGGATATTCGTTTGCAGGCACAGGAAATTTTAAAACTAAAAGTCCGTCTGGCCGAAATTCTGGCCGATTGCACCGGAAAAGCGAAAGAAGAAATCTTAAACGATTGGGATCGAGACTTTTATATGAGTGCCGAGGAAGCCGTCAGTTACGGCATCGTCGATCAGGTAATTGAAAGACAAAGTGAAACCTCGGGACGTAAAGAACCCGAATATCAGGAAACGAAATGAGCAAGAAAAACCTCTCTTCCAACGAAAATACGATTTGTTCCTTTTGCGGCAGAACCGAAGACTTGGTCGAAAAACTTATTTCCGGGCCGGACGTATTTATCTGTGACAAATGCGTTCGCCTTTGTATGGGAATTATCGAAAAAAAGAATCCCCCTCCCCGCCCTTTTCGTATTTTAAAACCCAAGGAAATCAGCGAGCGCTTGAATGAATATGTGATCGGCCAGGACGAAGCGAAAAAAACGATCTCCGTCGGCGTTTATAATCACTACAAGCGGCTCGAGATGCTTCGAAAAGGGGCTCGTGACGTCGAATACAACAAATCCAATATTTTGTTAATCGGACCGACCGGATCGGGAAAAACCCTTTTGGCAAAAACCCTGGCCCGTATTTTGGATGTTCCTTTCACGATTTCCGATGCAACGACGTTAACGGAAGCCGGTTATGTCGGAGAAGACGTCGAAAATATCGTTCTGAGACTCTTACAAGCCGCCGAATATGACGTTGCCCGAGCCGAACAGGGCATCATTTATATCGATGAAATCGATAAAATCAGCCGAACGACGGCAAACGTCTCCATTACGAGAGACGTATCCGGAGAAGGCGTACAGCAAGCCCTCTTAAAAATCGTCGAAGGGACAATTGCCAATGTTCCTCCCAAAGGAGGAAGAAAACATCCGAACCAGGAATATATCAAGGTAAATACCGATAATATTTTATTTATCATAGGCGGAGCATTCGTCGGACTTGATAAAGTTATTGCCAAAAGACTCGGGAAGAGCACGATCGGTTTTCTGGAAGGGAAAAAGGAAAATGACCTGCAAAATAAAGATTTCCTTCTTTCTCACGTCGAATCGCATGATCTCGTCCAATTCGGAATGATTCCGGAATTCGTCGGACGATTCAATTGCCTGGTTAATTCAAACGAATTGAAAGAAGATGATCTGGTACGCATCCTGACCGAGCCGAAAAATGCCCTGATCAAACAATACGTTCATATGTTTGAACAAGAAAATGTCAAACTTCACTTTACCGAAAAAGCGCTGAAAGCCATTGCCGAAAAAGCCATAAAAGCCGAAACGGGGGCCCGTGCCTTGCGTATGATTTTGGAATCTCTCCTTCGCGATTTAATGTTCGAGATTCCTTCGGACGAAAAAATCAGTGAAGTCATTATCGATGAAGATACCATTCGCGAAAAAGCCCCTCCCGTTATTAAATTCGCCGAAGAAAAAAATAACAGCAAGATTGCTTAAACGGCAAAGGTCGAGATCCGAGAAAGATTTCTGTCGTTTCACCGGTTGATGAGGGAACGGAAAAAAATCGTTTGTTTCTCCTTCATGGCATTTCCGGTTAAATCCGATAATTTGTCTTTTAAGGCATTTTGTACGTGAAGCGAAGTTTGATAACGCATATCGGGATATTCCGTTGTCGCAACGGAATAAACCAACGAAGCAATTTCCGAACACTTTTGACCGCCCTTCGATAGACGGACGAGTTTCTCCGAAAGGGCGGAAGCCAACTCGGAATCATCCTTCACGCAATGTTTGGCCCAATCATTTTCTACGGTACCGGGCTCTACGAGAACTACCTGAATGTTATGGGGAGAAAGAGTGACGGCCAATGCCTCGCTAACTCCCTCCAATGCAAATTTAGAGGCGGCATATATGCCGAGACCCGGAACGGCCCTAACACCCGATGTACTGCTTATATTGATAATATGTCCGTTATTTTGTTGTTTCATATGAGGCGTTACCGTGCGTATAAGCTCCATCGCTCCAAAAAAATTTACGTCAAATAGCTTTTTGATTTCTTTTCCGTCAACGGATTCTTCCGATGCAATGATCCCGTAACCGGCATTATTAATGAGAACGTCTATTTTGCCTTCCGCTTGTATCAAACGCTCTACGCAGGAAGAAACGGATGTAGGATCCGACACATCCAAATAAACGGGATGAATGTCCTCCGAATCCAAAAAGGCTTCCGGAACTTGCGATCGATACCCGGCCCAAACGCTCCAACCGGACTTCTGAAAGACCGATACCATTTCGCGTCCCAAACCTCCGGTGCTTCCGGAAATCAAAACGACATTCCGAGCCTGTAAGGAAAAGGATAATAAAAACAGACAAACCATTCTGAAAAGTAACATTTGGATAACCTATCTTATTTTCCGAGAGAAGATATATAAAAATCATTTCATTGTACATAAAAGATTAGCTTCTTCAAAATACTTTGCTTTCGATTTTTTTTAAAAAACAGGAGTAAAATATGCCCCCCATCAGAATAGGAACTTCCGCCGGCTTTTCCGTAACGGACCCTTCCGAATCGATGCCGAACCTTTTTGCATCGGGTCTGCACTATATGGAAAATATCCTCTCCGCAATCTATAACGCTCCGGTTTTTTCGGGAGTTCTTGCCCGAGCTGCTTCTTCCGACTATGAACTGAAATCCTTTCGTGCCTGCGGAACGGATGATACGCAAGTTCCGTTTAACAGAGGCTTCTTACCGAATGCCAACCCGGCAGATACCTTTCGAGAAGGATCTTTACCGTTTCAATTAAATGCCATCGTCGGAAATCTAAGTCATTTATTGCAAGATGTTCATCTCTCAAAAAAAATAGAAGAATCGAATCCTTTCTCCCTTCCTATCGAATCCGAATCTCGGGAAATCGCTTTGCGCACCCACGCCCTGATTGCTTCCGTCGTCCACGCTTATATTTTCGAAAACGTACATTTAGGTTCCTCCTGCGAACCCGTACGCCTTCCCTCGAGCATGCTCGAATCCTTTGTATCATCTGCTCGATCGCTTCACAGACCTCTTACGCAAACCTATGAGACCTATATCCTTCAAAACTGGCGATTAAAAGACCCGAATCAACCGCTATCTTATGAAAATATAGACCCTCTCTTTACCTATACGGATTCGGAAACCGAAAAATGGTTCATTAAAGTGCACGTCATGTCGGAATATTATGCCGCTCCGGCCATAAAAAGCGGTATGGCCATCAAAGAATTACTTGATGATTGTCTCCCGAATACCCCCTCTTCTTGTATGAAAATAAAGGAAGAAATGCTCTCTTTGCTGCATACCGCACGATCTTCCTTGCTTCGCTTTGCTGAAAATATAGCGAAAATCCGGGAAGGCTGCGATCCGGAAGAGTTCTTTTTTAAGCTCAGGCCTTACCTCAAAAATCATCCCCTCGGATTTTTTATAGACGGAGAGGTCCTAAAAAAAGTACTTCCGGAAACCCTCCTTCAAACCTGAAATATGGCCTTTTCCGCCCGAGGGGCTTCCGGAGCCCAAAGCAGTATTGTTCCTGCCATGGATGCGGCTTTCGCTATCGGGATCACCCAGTCGGAAACTATGACGGACATGTTGCATTACATGCCTCCCGAACATATCGAACTGATCAACCGTCTGAAAGGCTCTCGCATTCGGGAATATTTACGAGAAGCCGGAGACGAAGATTTATATCGGGCTTATAATGCCGTTATCGATGCCGTCGCTACCGTCAGAAACGTTCATTATCATGAAATCATACAAAAATACATCGTTCCCTTCCGACCTCCCGAGCCCAAAACCGGTATATCGGGAACGGGCGGAACCGATTTGACGCAGTTTTTACCGAAAAATATAGAAGATACGAAGGCTTCCGCAGCAAAACCTTAGCGATGGTCAAAATACGTATTATTTATTAAACGGAATAAAAAGTGTATTATGGATACGGTACTAAGAACCCGACCGAGATGGAAAAGAAAACCTCCGAAGGAAATTTTACCGATCTCAAAGATCCTTAACCTTTAAAAAAGCTACAAAGTCGGGAACTAAAAACTTTTTAAATTTTTAGTTTTACCAAAGATCCATTGGAGCCCAACTTACCGGATAATGGCAAATTTTTGCAAAATCCGGGCAAATCTCATATCTTTGTATCGAGGCCGGTAGTTTGCAAAATGACTTAATTCCACCGGCTTGAATAACAACCTCCTGCAGACCCTTGAATATACTTGAGCTTGTTTGCACGGATTCTTCAAAAATTTTCCGTATCCCTGAAATACAGTAAGAGGCACAACATTCTTTTGAAAAACATCCGTAATTTGGGCATTCTGCCTCAGTTTCTTGAGATGCATAGGCGGAATAGGCAATGAAAGAAAGAGCTAAAACAGCTACTCCTGCATAAGGTCCTATTTTCATAATAGTTATCTCCTATTTTATTTTTAAAAAATTAAATTATAACAAATCTTCCTGTATTATACTATTGTTATATTTTGTACATTTATATTATAATGAATCTTAGTTAATTAAAAATACTGAGGGTAGTAAAAGATGAGTGATAATATGTTACGAACAGCCATACGAGAACTTCAGCTACCACTCAAAAATACTCAAGTAATTTGTTATGATGAAAATGGCATAATGAATCATAGAGCTTGTTATATAAATGGTTTATATAATGAGTTCCCCATAAGTGATTTCCGAGACGGCAGTAAAAAAAGTAGTATGGTCTTTACTTTTTTTGCCGATTCCTTACAAAAACACCATTCTTTATATCAACAAATTCAATCACGCATGGAATTAAAATCCGATTGGATTCACCACCCTTATGACGGTAAGATTCATAAAATTACGCTCACGGTCACCCCTTCCGAATCGGATGTACAAGTAGACGTTCTTTATACAAGTGCCGTTATTCCTCCGAACGGACCCGCTCCGCACTTGACAAGCAAGGACATCCTCCATTCCGATTATTTTAATATCTTCACAAAATTGAATTTTTCCGTTTCCAAAAATTCTCTATAACAAAAACTTTTGAATCCTTGCAGACTAATCTCTCTGCCGGTACATTCTGCGAAGTAAAAGTACGGAATGCTTTCATGACCTCAAAAGATATACGTTGGCAACAAAGATTACAAAATTTACGTCTTGCCTTGACTCAATTGGAAAGTGCCGTCCGACTGCAAGAAACGCGAGACTTGTCCTTATTGGAACAACAGGGTTTGATTCAGGCTTTCGAGTTTACCCATGAATTAGCTTGGAACGTCATGAAAGACTATGCTTATTTTCAAGGTAATTCCGCCATTACCGGATCCCGTGATGCCGCTCGAGAAGCATTTAAAACGGGTTTAGTGGACGACGGTGAAATATGGATGGAAATGATCGGAAGTCGAAACCGAACGTCCCATACCTATCATTGCGAGTTATTGCGCCAAATCGTAGAAAGAGTGACAAAAGCTTATTATCCCGCTTTTAAAACATTTCTGCAAAAGATGGAAATGTTACGAGAATGACCGATTCCGGGAAAAAATACGGCCTTATGCGCACCGAGATTGCGGCCATGCAAAGTATCTTTCGCTCTTTCCCAAAACTCCGGGAAGTCGTATTATACGGCTCCCGTGCCAAAGGAAATCATAGACCGGGATCCGACATCGATCTTACCCTAAAAGGGGACCGGATCGACTACCCTGATCTCGTAAAGATAGAAAATGCATTGGATGAACTATCCCTGCCCTATACGATTGATCTTTCCATTTACCGAGAAATTAAAAATCCGGATCTTATCGATCATATTTATCGTACGGGGATCGTATTTTATCCGGAAAAATAGATCGATTCAAGCGGAAGCAGAGGTTTTTTTTCCGGGAAAGAAAATCAGGATACCTATCACGAAGAATAAAACGGAAAAAACGCACCCGAAAATAAAAAAGGCATCATTGTAGGAAAGAAGCTCCGATTGGGCTCGGATATTTTCTATTACATATTGCTTTGCCTCATCGGAAATCTCTTTGGCACTTTGCGCTCCTCCTTTTCCCAAAAATAAACGGAAGGATTGCATATAATAGCGATATTTTGCCGAATAAACGTCGACTTGTTCTCCGAAACGCAATAGGTGAAAGGCATTTCGGCTCGTTGCGATCAAGGCAATGGCCGAACTGCCGAAAGCGGCTCCCACCTGTCTGCAAATTGTCACGATGGATGCCCCCTGCCCGGCTAAATCGTCGGGAATCCCTTTTAATGCCATGGCCGTTAAGGGACCTAAAGAAAACCCCACTCCGGCCGCTCGCATGACGAATAGCCACAAGATATCCTTCAGTTCGCTTTTGAAAGTCAGGGAGTGGTTCAAAAAACAACCGGTAGCTAAAAGAAAAACGCCGAACAGAGCAAAAAATTCCAAGGGAACTTTTTTACTCAAACTGCTGACGAAAGCTCCCGTCAATAGAAATACGATGCCGATCACCGATACGGCCATACCCGTTCGAATACGTTCATAATGAAAAACGTTTTCCAGTAACGAAATAAAAATAACGTCGGCACCGAAAAGCATGATCCCGACGCATCCCATGCAAATACAAATGATCGAAAACCGGGAACTCTTAAACAGGGAAAGGGCAAATAAAGGAGATGTAATTCTTTGATAATGAAAAATTAATAAGGTTAAAGAACCGACTAAAATGAATAGACAGGAAATCGTAAATCCGGATCGCCACCCCAAAGTATTCCAAGGAGCTTTTGCCTGGGTCAATACGGTAAGGGTCGAAATAAGAAAGAGAACGAAATAAATAAAAGAGAGCGCATCGAAACGATCGGTGGGATACCTTTTCGTCTCTTCCATAAAACGAAGAATTAAAAATAGGCAGGGAATATTCAACAAGGCAATGAAAAAATACATCGAGCGCCACATGAAAACCTGACCGAAAATTCCGCCTATTATGGGACCCAGCGTAAAACCGAGACCGAAGGAGACCCCGATGTAGAGAGAGATTGCCAACCCTTCATGAGAGTTGACAAAAGTCCTTTTAATGATTGTCAAACTAATCGGGAAAACGAGACCGCTCCCGATACCTGCCAGGGCTCGATAGGCCAGCAACTCATAATAAGTCGTCGATAAACCCGTCAGAAAAGACCCGGAAATAAAAAAAATCGTTCCGATCAAGAAAAGTTTCCGAAAGCCGTATCGTCTGGATAGATAAATGGCCGGAGGGACGCACATACCGAGAAAAATCAGAAAAGTATTGTTGATCCAATCGGTACGAACGTCGTCGATGGCCAGATACCCCTGAATGACATTTAAAGGTACCGCATCGGCCAAAGCCTCCATGATAATATTTAAATTGACCGAGATGATGGTAAATAACAAAATCCATTGTCTTCGAGAAGATGTCCGTTCCGTTTCCATGTTATCGAACCCTTATATGCACTTCCGTCGACATGCCGGGGAAAAGATATAAAGGTTGATTTTCAGGAAAATCATCCGGCCTTTTCACGGAAATTTTCACGGGTATTCTCTGCTCCACCTTCGTATAATTTCCGGTAGCGGTATTCTGAGGAACCAGGGTAAACAAGGAAGCCGCTGCGTTTTTAATTGTAAAAACTTTTCCCGAAAAAGTATATCCGGGATAGGCATCGATATGGATTTTTACCGAATCGCCCAGTTTCACCTTCCGAATCTTCTTCTCTTCCAGATTGGCCAAAACCCACATATTATCCGGATCGTACAAAGTAAAAAGGCTTTGACCGGGTTGCACGACATCTCCCGTCCACACCCATCTCTTGGCAATAATTCCGTCTTGAGGTGCCGCGATCTCATAGTGCGTTAACTCGGCCCGAATGACTTCCAACTTTTTTTTGGCCAATTCCAGATTGGCCTTGGCCAGTTCCCACTCGGCGACGGACATTTGAAAATCTCTCTCTACATGTTCGTAATCCTGTACGGAAATAATGTGGTCGCCGATCCCTTCCACCGCTCGTCGATAATCGCTCTTCCACTTTAAAAATAAAGCCTCCTTTACGCTGACCTCGCGTTCCATACTGAAGATATGGGCTTCCGCCTCTTTTTTTCGAGCAAGGGGAACATTGTCCTGTAAGGAGGCTATTTTATCCCCTTTTCGGACATGCATCCCTTCATCGACGTAAAGGGTCATAATTTTTTCGGTTACGTTCGAACTCAGATCGATCCCGTACCCTTCGAGAAAAGCATCATTTGTCCACACGTAATTTCTCTTCTCCGCAATAAAAATCGTCAAACCGACAAAGACGATTAATCCGAGAATCCCGAAAATCACGATTTTTCCGTTTCGATTTAAAAATGTATTATTCATCCGTGTTTTTTCCCTATTGATATTCCGAATCAATCCCTACGGCGTGTCTCAAGCCGTAATAGGCATATAATAAATCATAACGAGCCTTATTCTTGATATTGATCGCCTGTATGAGACCGTCAACGGTGATCTGATAATCAAAAACGGTGGCATAGCCGATTTCCCATTGATCTTCCGCCAAGGCAACGGTTTGCTCTGCCAGTTTCACATTGGCCCGAGCCGTTACGAGTATGGCGGCCGACTCTTCCATATTAAAAATCTGTTTCCGAACATCGGCGAACGTTTTTTGCACGGTTTGACGATAGTCGAACTCTTTTGATTTTTGTGCATATCGAGCTTCCTTGATGCGATGTTCTCGACCCAAACCGTCAAAAAGCGTCCAATTGAATTGCAATCCGAAACCCCATTGAAATTGTTGATTTCCGAATCGCGTGGCCGGAACGAACAGCAAGGTGGTCGGATTCCCTCCGTAGTTGATATTGACGGCAGCGGTGGGCAAATATTCGCCCTTTACCTTGGAAACTTCTTTTTGGGCTATACGCACGTAATTGGCATAGACTTTCACGTTCGGTTGATAGTGAAGGGCTAACTCTTCCCATCGTCGAATATCGGCGGGTGAATACAATCCTCGGACCTTACCGATTTCCGTTTCCGGATAACCGCTCCGATAAATGGGATCATCCCAAACCGTCTCGTTATTCGTAAAAACCGACTCTACTTTTTCCAAAGCCTCCTTCAATTCGGGAATTTCTTCGACGGGGAGGCCTTCTTGCCCGAAAGAAATTTCGACCTCTCCGGGATTAAATCCCAAAATACAAGCCAACCGATCGATATCGATTTTTCTGTTTTTTAAAGCTTCGTAATAGGTCGACGTTGCATTGGCAATCGCGACTTTACTTTGATTTACGCCGTAAAGAATCGATGTACCGATCCGATAGCGATCCTCCATTCTCTTGGATAAACTCTCCAATAAATCTATTTTTCCCTTTGCCGCACGAATGATCTCGCTATCTAAAATCACTCGATAATAGGCCGATCGGACATCAAACAGAACATCGATAATCGCAGCATCCAATAAAAGTCTTAGCTGTTCTTTGATCAAAGAAGAGATTTGAATGCCGTAGAAAACATTCGAAGAAAAAAGCGATTGCGTTAACGACAGCTGGGTTAAAAAGGCACTTTTTGCATCGGTAAAGACCTGGGGTTGATCGGAAACGTACATATCGCTCATGGCCGTTAATTGCGGCAACCATTTGGAAATGCTGTCCCAATGACCCTGTCCGGCCTTGGCATATAATTCTCGAACAGAATTTACTCGCGGATTATTTTCGAGAGCGGTGACCTCGGCCCGTGACAGGGTAAGATCAGGGATCGTAACGATTTCCCCGTAAGAAAAACGTGAAAGAAAAAAAAGAGATAAAAGCCATCTCATGGGTCCGAAGCTTCTCCCCCGGCAAATACCTTCCCCTATAGCTTCTGTGGTGATTTAAACAAAGAATTAATAATCGGCTAATTCCCGAATGGCTTTCTCGATATCTTCCTTCTGAGGAAGAGTCGCATTTTCAAGCGTTTTTGAATATCCTACGGGCGTATCGAGAGCACAGACTCGTCGAATCGGTGCATCCAAATAACGGAAAGCCTCTTCATTAACCATGGCGGCTATCTCGGCCGCAAAACCGACATTCTTGACGGCCTCATGAACGATCAGTAATTTTCCCGTTTTTCGTACCGATTGCAAGACGGTCTCCTTATCGAAAGGGACGAGCGTGCGCAGATCGATTAATTCTATGGAATACCCTTCTTTTTGGAGCCTCTCGATGACTTCATGAGCCATAAGAAGAGTATAAGCCCAGGAAACAACGGTGACATCGGCTCCCTCTCGAACGACCGCTGCTTTTCCCAGAGGTAACAATACGTCTTCGGCAGGCTCCGGACGAGCGGCAAAAACGCGTTGACGATACAATAGTTTATGTTCCAGAAAAATAACGGGCCCCGGATCGCGAACGGCTGCCTTTAAAAGAGCCTTGGCATCGGCCGCATTCCCGGGAATAACCACTTTCAATCCCGGAGTGTGGCATAAATAGGCCTCGATACTCTGCGAATGGTAGGGCCCTCCCTGAATATAACCTCCGTAAGGAATCCGAATAACGAGAGGAGCGGCCCATTCGCCGGCCGATCTCCAATGAAAACCGGCTATTTCATTGACCAACTGGTTCATACCCGTCCACACGTAATCGCTGAACTGTATTTCGGCAATCGCTTTTTGGTCACCCGAAGCCGAGAGTCCCAAAGCCATGCCGATAATCGTTGATTCGGCAAGGGGCGTATTAAAACAACGGGAAACGCCGAAGCGTTCGGTTAACCCTCTCGTTACGCCGAATACGCCTCCTTTTCCGTCTGCCACGTCCTGACCGAAAACGAATATATTCTCATCGCGTTCCATCTCTTCCCGAAGAGCATTATGAATGGCGTCCATCATCACGACTTCCCGACCCGTCGTTCGGAAAGGAACGACGGCGGTATTTTCTACCGGCGGGAAAACATGACGTACAACGCTTTCTTCGGAGGGGAAGGGTAAGGCCTCGGCGGAAGCTACGGCCGCTTCGACGATATGAGAGACTTTTTGTTTGATATCCGCAACGGTTTCAGCCGTCACCCACCCCTTTTTGATCAAGAAATTTTCGAAAATAATAAGGGGATCTCGTTTTTTATCGGCCTCGAGGGAATCTTCCGAACGATACTTACTCGGATCATCGCTATTGCTATGGGCTCCCAAGCGGGGAATTTTGGCGATGACTACGGTCGGTCCCTTTCCGTCACGGGCCCGGATTACGGCTCGATCATAACTATCGGTAAGAGCTAAAAAATCGGTTCCGTCGACTTCTTCGGCATGCATTCCTCGATAAGCACCGGCCACCGACAGGATCGACTCGCCGGCCGTTTGTTCCCGAGAGGGGACCGAAATGGCCCATCCGTTATCCTGAATCATAAAAATAACGGGAAGTTGATGAATGGAAGAAAAATTTAAAGCCTCGTGAAAATCACCCTGGGAAGTAGCTCCTTCTCCCGCCGATACGTAAACGACTTCCGAAGTGTTTTTTTGCTTTATGCCGTAGGCTCTTCCCACGGCTTGTAAAAATTGAGAACCGACCGGACTCGACTGACAAAGAACGCGCAATTCCTTATGGGAATAATGATAAGGCATCATCCTTCCGGAAGATTGACGAGCACTCTCCCTGCCGAGAAAAGTAGCGATGATTTCCGTCAAGTCGCACCCCAATCCCAACGGAAAAGCCTGATCCCGATAGTAGGGCAAAGACCAGTCTTCTCCGGGTCGTAACCCTAAAGAGGCTACCGCTCCGACAAGTTCATGCCCCTTGGCCGACATGTGAAATGTCCCCCCCTTATTTTGCTTGGAAAGGGCCGCTAATTTCTCATCGGCTGCTCGGGTAAGCCAACAGATCTCCAAAGCTTTTAAGGCTTTCCCTTTTAACAGGGCTTCCCGTAAAACATTGCAAGAAGTGGCAGCCGTCATGCTTCCTCATCCTTTTTAAGGATACGACGGGCTCTTTTCAAAATCGAACGTTTTGATTTTCCGTCCTCTCCTTCTTCCTTGGAAATTAACCTTTTAAAAAAACCTTTTTCCTTGGGAGGAGCGATCGGCTCATCCTTTACCAAACGCCTCGGTTTTACGACGAGCTCATCCTTTTCCGAAGCCGCAACGAATTTTTCCTTTTTCGGGCGTTTCGCTTTTTCTTTCGAAGAGGATTTTTCGACGGATTTCTCCGTTTCGATGGCCGATACCTTCTTTGATAAATTACTTAAAGAATTTAATTTTTTGGAAATGACTTCCAAATTCGTTAGGTTTTCGGTTTTCGGTGCCGTCTTCAAACGAGCCCTGAATTCTTCGTCGGAATCGAATTTCGAAGAAAAAGTAATGGAAGAGACATGCGTGATGTCCGGGCTGTAAAGAAAAGGTCGAACTTCCGAAGGAATGGTCATGTAAAAATCATTCGTAATCTGCGGTTCCGATTCCGGCTTCGACACCTGCTTCGGCGGTCTTCCCCGTTTAGGTCGAGGATTCAAGGCTTCATTCGAATAATAAGTCTTTGCCCGGCCTTCCAATAACCCCCGCGCCGTAACGAGATCTTTCGAGACTTTCGTGTTAAAAAGATTTTGCTTCAATTTTTCAATCAGGGAAGGAGCTAAATCAAGATCTTCCTCAAAAACAAATCGAAAGGAGTTATGGCGAAGCCACTCGATAATGCGAATCCGCGAACGTTCCTGGTAATATTGTTGCCATTTTTCCAATTCGGCTTCGTGGTCATAAATAAATTCCAAAAAATTTTCTCTGGCTTCCTTCGATTGAATGATATCCGCTAATTTTTCTTTGACGTCGATGTCATATACTTTTTCATTGATAAAGCCTTCCATGATTTTTTTCGTTTCATAAAAGGTCAATTTCGGAATGAGAAAAAAACGGGAAGCATCCAATTTTTTTTCCAAAGCTGCCAATTCATCCTCGGCCCTGTCCAAGTCCACGAAAACGATAAAGCCCTCTCGATTGTCCAAATAAAAATCGCGTTCGTCATCCGATTTGGAAAATGCGTCCATTAAGCGATGATAGCGAAGAATTAAGGGATTCTGAGCCGTACCGAGATTACTTTCCTTCTCCATGCAAGATCCTCCGTGAGATGCAGGCTATTGTACCGGAACTTTTACATATTAGCAAGTCGGGGAGCGGAAGGTTTTTCGCCCGAGAAAATTAAATTTTGACGGTTCCTTTAAAAATAAAACTTGCTTCCCCGGTCATTTCCAGCCCGAGTACGTTCGACCTCGCAGCGGAAAAATGAAATTGCAAACTCTCTCCGAGAGAGGTCGTAACGGTAACGGGGCCGGAAAGTCCGTATAAATTACGGGCAACGACCGCAGCGGCAGCGCAACCGGTTCCGCAAGCCGCGGTTTCCTTCTCGACCCCTCTCTCATACGTTCGAATCCGGAGAGCTCCGGACTCCTCTCGAGAGAGAAAGTTGACGTTCGTTCCCGCCGGCCCGAACTCGGGATGATGCCGAAGGGCTTGTCCTTCCCGAAAGGCATCGACGTCACGTACGTCCCGACAGACGACGACGAAATGGGGCACTCCCGTATTCAAAAAATGACCGGTCATCGTTTTAATTCCGAGGTCGACGTTTACCCCCCAGCGGATGAAGGGCACCTCCCCTAATTCACACCTCACGCCCGCCGGATCGGAAAAAACCGAAAGAGTACGATGCATGGTTTCCACGATATACGAGGAATCGCAATGTCCCAACTCCCGCAAAAACTTATAAAAACAACGCAAACCGTTTCCGCACATTTCGGCTTCGGAGCCGTCGGCATTAAAAATACGCATTTTAAAATCACCGATCTTCGAATCCTCGACCAAAATCAAACCGTCCGCACCGATGCCCGTCAGAGGATGACAAAGCTGACGAATGTCTTCTCCCCGGGCGGGGAAAAGACCTTTTCGGTTATCGATAAAAATGAAATGATTGCCCAAACCGGCGTATTTCGAAAAAGACCATTCCGTCATTTAATTTCGTCAAAGGAAGTAACGATCTTTCCGATCAGTCCGAAATCCAAGGCCTCTTGAGCCGTCATCCAATTGTCCCGGTCAATGGCTTTTTCGATTGTTTCCCGATCCTTTCCGGTTGCTTCCATATAAATATTCACGGTTTGATCCCGAGTGCGAATAATCTCGTTTGCCTGAATTTCCAAATCGGTAGCCTGCCCTTGAATGACTCCCATAATTCTCGGCTGATGGATCATAATTTTGGCATTAGGCGTAGCCAGACGTCTTTCTTTTTCGGCACATAAGCTGATGATGGACCCCATCGAAGCGGCCAAACCCGTTACCAACGTGATAATCGGCGAGGTGATCATTTTGACCTGATCCCAGATGGCAAATCCCTCATGAACGGCTCCGCCGGGGCTGTTGATGATAAATAAAATCGGTTTTCCGGGATCCGTCAATTCCAGATACCACAATTTTTTAATAGCTCCGGTAGCACTTTGCGATTCTACCGGGTTGGAAAAAAAGATTCGTCTGGCTTTCAGAAGGGCATAATCAATACAATCATCCAAACTTTTAAAGTTCGTTTCCGTACTCTCACTCATTATTTCTTTCGGCATGGCCACAAACACTCCTCCGATTAAAGGGTTAAAATTCGGGAACGGGTCCCAAAACTGACTCACCCGTCGGATCATAGCCGAAAAGATCAATCAAAATCGAGAAAAATTTTTCTTTCCTTCCGGGATGAATTCGTTTTTTCTTGCAAGTCCTTCCTTTTGAAGTTATCCTTGTCGTCTAAATTTTCGGAGAGTCTAATTTATGACGGGTATCGAGCCGACGAGAGACCGGAATTTTCCCGAATGGTTTCAACAAGTCGTTAAAGCCGCCGATATGGCGGAAAACTCCTCGGTTCGAGGTTGTATGGTCATCAAGCCTTGGGGTTACGCCGTCTGGGAATTGATGCAGCGCATGTTGGATGACCGAATTAAGGAAACCGGCCACGAAAATGCCTATTTTCCCCTTTTTATTCCTCTGCATTTCTTAGAAAAAGAAGCCGCTCACATTAAGGGTTTTGCCAAAGAATGTGCCGTCGTAACACACCACCGTCTGGAAGAAAAAGAGGGCAAGCTCGTGCCGACGGGAGAACTGGAAGAGCCCTTAATCGTCCGACCGACTTCCGAAATGATTATCGGTAAATCTTTTTCCGGATGGGTGAAATCCTATCGCGACCTTCCTCTTTTAATCAACCAGTGGGCGAACGTCGTGCGCTGGGAAATGCGTCCGAGAATTTTTCTGAGAACGACCGAGTTTTTATGGCAGGAAGGACATACGGTACATGCTACCCGAGAAGAAGCCGAAGAAGAGACGATGCGCATGCTCGCCATGTACCGAGAATTTATGGAAAAGGTCTTGGCCATACCCGTTATTGCCGGAGAAAAATCACCGGGAGAAAAATTCCCCGGAGCCGAAAATACCTATACTCTGGAAGCGATGATGCAGGACGGCAAGGCCCTTCAAGCTTGTACTTCTCACTATTTAGGTCAAAATTTTTCCAAGGGATCGGATATCCGTTTCAGCAATAAGGAGGGAGAACTGGAATATGCCTATACAACCTCCTGGGGCATGACAACCCGCCTGATCGGCGCCTTGATCATGTGTCACGGAGACGATGACGGTTTGCGGCTTCCTCCGGCCATTACCCCGAAACACGTGGTCATCCTTCCCGTTATTCCGAAAGCCGAAACGGAAAAAGAAGTCCTGGCCTATGCCGAAAAGATAGCCGGAGATTTACGTAGCCGATCTTTTCGGGGACGCCCGCTTTCCGTATCGATTGATAAACGGGAAAAAAGGGGGGGAGAAAAAAATTGGGAATGGATCAAAAAAGGAGTTCCCTTACGCCTGGAAATCGGTCCCCGCGACCGAGAGAATGGGGTCGTTACTCTCTCGCGCAGAGATATTTCTCACCGCGAGAAGATAACGATCTCTTCCGAAAATATCGCGGATGAAACCCTCCGTCTTCTGGAAGAAATTCAGGAAAATTATTATTGCCGCGCTCTGAACTATCAAAGGGATCGAATGGCTACCGATCTGAAAAACTTCGAAGAGCTGAAAGAGTTTTTTGCTCATCGGGAAGGATTTGTTCTGGCCAAATGGTGCGGTGAAGAAGAGACCGAAAAACTCCTGGAAGAGCTCAAAATTTCCGTTCGCTGTCTCCCCCTGGAACAAAGCAAAACCTCCGGAACGTGTATTCTGACGGGAAAACCGGCTACCTTGGACGCCGTCTTTGCAAAATCGTATTGATTCAGAAAGACGAATCCAAACGAATCTCGGGATAAAGAGGGAATTTTTCCAATAACTCTCCGACCCTTCTCTTATTTTTTTGTGCAACTTCCGCAGAAAGCAGGTATTTTGCCCGACCTTGCGAAGTGCCTCCCCCCTCCGGTTTTACCTGTCTTAAAAGGTCGATGATGACGGAAGCGACTTCTTGCATTTCTTCTTCTTTCATCCCTAACGTTGTCAAAGCCGGAGTACCGATACGAATCCCGGAAGTATACCAGGGACCGTTTCGATCGTGGAGGACGGTATTGCGATTCAAACAAATCCCCGCTTCCAACAGGGCTTTTTCCGCCTGTCTTCCGGTAAGGCCAAAAGAAGAAAAGACATCCAAAACCATTAAATGGTTGTCGGTACCTCCCGACAAAATACGGACACCTTCTTTTCGAAAAGCCTCCGCCAAACTTCTTGCATTTTTCACCACTTGCTCGGCATATTCCCGGAATGACGGGCTATCGGCTTCCTGAAAGGCAATGGCCTTGGCTGCCAAAACATGCGGTAAAGGGCCTCCCAATACCAACGGGCATCCTTTATCCAAGGCTTCGGCAAATTCCTTCGTTCCCATAACGAATCCCCCCCGGGGACCGCGAAGGGTCTTATGAGTCGTAGAACTGATTACGTGGGCGTACGGAACCGGGTTTTCCTCATTCTTAAACACTTTTCCCGCAACGAGACCGGAAAAATGAGCCATATCCACCATCAAAACGGCCCCGACCGAATCGGCTATCTCTCTCATGATCGCAAAATTAATTCTTCGCGAATAAGCCGAGTAACCGGCCAATAAAATCGTCGGTCTTTCTTCCTGCACCCGTCTTTTTACCTGCGCATAATCCAACATTTCGGTAGAAGGATCCACGGAATAAGTAACCGCCTTCATCATCTTTGAAGAAATATTATGACGATAGCCATGGGTAAGATGCCCTCCGGAGTCAAGGGATAGGCCCATTAACTTGCAATTCACGAGAGCTTGTCGCACTTCCTCATACTCTTCGTCATTCAACTCCTCTAATTTTTTTTTTCCCGCATTCTCCAATTTTTTGCTTTGTACCCTTGTCGTAAGAATGGCCCAAAAAGCGACCAGGTTGGCATCCGCTCCGGAGTGAGGCTGTACGTAAGCATGATCGCAACCGAAAATATTTTTGACGTATTTTACGGCTTCGCCCTCACAAATATCAACGTTCTCGCAACCGGCATAAAAGCGATGACCGACGTATCCTTCGGCATATTTGTCCGTCAATAAATTTCCCATGGCCAATTGCACCGAAAGAGAGGAATAATTCTCGGAGGCAATTAATTTCAGATGGGAACGTTGAGCCTGCAGTTCATTCGTGATGCTTTGCGCAATTACGGGGGAATGCCGGCCGATATGATCGACGGAAGCCAAATAGGCCATTGCGGCGGTAGATTGATCGGCAAGAGGGGTTTGCGACAAATATTTGCGAAGATAACTCATAGATATTCTCCTCGGAGGGAGAGTAACCGAGAGCGCATTAAAAGAAAACCGAGAAATCCATCTTTACTTTTCGGTGTTCATCATATCGACCAAAGCGGGGTAAATCGCCGGATAACGAAACTCGAATCCCGAGGACAATATTTTCTCCGAAGAAGTTTTAAACGGCACGAGAATCATGGATAAGTCCCCTTTCGGAATCAAACGATACAATATTTTCGGCCATCGCAACCATAACGGCTTATGCAAAACGGAAGCAAAAGCCCTCGAAAAATCCCTCGATGTAATCTCTTGCGGAGCGACAACGTCAAATTCTCCGGAAATGGACTCATTCTCCAGGACATACGCAACGAATTCGACTAAATCTTCCAAATAGATCCACGGAAAAGGCTCCTCGCCTTTTCCGATGACGCCTCCTATCCCTCGGACAAAAAACGGTCGGATTGCAGGAATCAACCCCTCCCGGCTCGTTAATAGGATACCGATACGCATCTCGACCCGTCTCACTCCGTCCCGTTGCGAGTCCTGCTCCCTCGAAATCAGGCATTCCTTCTCTTCCGCCCGCAGAGACGAAACGGTAATCCGAAGGGCAAGCGAGGGACCTCTTTCGGGAACGGGATCCGGGAAAGGTCCCTCTTGACGAAAATGTACGATAACTTCCGGATCAAAACATTTTTTTTCAGCCGCCGCATCCGAGCAAGAAGCCCCTTCAACAATAACTTCATGTCCGTTGCGTTCCAGTATTTTTTTTAAAAAGGATGCCGCATACCGATTCACCCCGAGGATGGCCACTTTCATACGTTTTAATATTTGAAGATTAATTAGCCTTTCGGCATAATGTACTAGCTTTTAAAAATTTTTCTCAAAGTAAATTATCTTCAGGACACAAGGCATGCTAGAAAAGCTATCGGTTATATTAGACGTTCAGGAATACGATATCAAAATGATACGATTGATGCGATTGAAAAAAGCTCGTCAAAAAGAATTATCCGAAATCGACACTCTCAAAAAAGATCTGCGTCAAAAAATCGAAGCGAAAGAAGAAGAAATACGATCCGTTAAGGATGAGATTACCTCGTTTGAAGACGGAATCACCGAAATCAAGGAAAAAATTAAGCAGTTTGAAAGCCGACAGGATCAAGTCAAAAAAATTGAGGAATTCAATGCTTTGAATCAGGAAATTTCTCAATCCGATCGATCAAGAGCCAACCTGGAACAAAAATTGAACTTGTCTGCCGATCGCCTCATGACGGAAGAAGAGCTGTTGACGCAATTGGAAGAGACCTACCGATCCACCCAGGAAAACAGTAAAATTCTCGAAGAGGAAATTAAAACCAATATTCGGGAAATTAACGAAGAAGGCTCTTCGTTGAAAGAGCAGAGAACCGCTCTCGTCGTACAGGCCGATCCGGATATTTTAAAAATCTATGAGCGATTGATCAATAATAAGCGAGACAGAGTCGTGGTTCCCATTGCCAATCGTTGCTGCAGCGGATGTCACATTGTTTTGACCGCCCAACAGGAAAACCTGGTTCGCAAAGCCGAACGCCTTGTTTTTTGCGAACACTGCTCACGTATTCTTTACTGGGCAGCCGCCCCCGCCGAAGAAGAGGGCGCTCCTAAAAAGAGACGACGCAAAGCAGCGGCCAACAACTAATTCGGGAAGATAAGTAGTCGCTCCCGGGGTACGCCCACGGGAGAGGAAAGTCCGGACTTCGCAGGATGAGGATACCGATGAAATATCGGGGGCCGTAAGGCTACGGAAAGTGCAACAGAAAACAGGCCGTATCTCTTTCGGAGATAACAGGATGAAAATGTCCGTTTTGGGAACGGACCCTCTTTCGGGAACGAAAGTTGATGTAAACCCTATCCGAAGCAAGAGTTTTGCCCTTACGTTCGTCCGCGCGGGCAAAACGGTTCGCTTGAGAAAACGGGTAACCGTTTTCCCAGATAAATGACTACTCGAGACAGAATCCGGCTTAACGTCTTCCCGGATTTTTTTCTTTTCTTCTCGATAAATCTTCAGAAATTTTTGCGGCAATGACGGCAAAACAAGCCGCTACGTTTAAGGAATTTTTACGTCCGTATAACGGAATTTCGACAATATGATCAGCAAGTAAAAGGCTTTTTTCACGGATGCCGAATTCCTCGTTACCGAAGATCAACGTAAAAGATGGGGGAAAAACATAGTCCTTTAAAGGAACGGATTTTCGATGCGTTTCGACGGCAATACGCGGGCCGGGAAGGTCGACTAAAGAAACCCCTTGACGTATCGGAACATGATCGAGGGTTCCCATGGAAGTTTTTTTGATCTGCGGATGATCGGGGTCAGGCATATCATCGGAAAAATAAATCGTTCCCAAATGAAAGGCTTCACAGGTGCGAATAATACTGCCTATATTATGAGCCGATCGCAATCCGTCCAAATAAATAGGCACGTCCAATCGATCGCGCAAAGGTTCTTTTCGATCCCCCGTCCGAACCAGCAAACGATCCTCTCGAACGGAGATTCCGGCCAGATGAAGGTGTTGATGATAAGCCCGGCTCAGAGATTCGCGATCTTTTGACAAAGAATACTCTGCCCCGACCCATTTTTCCAATACTTCGATTTCCTTATAAAGAAGGTCGTCATTCCGTTCATGGTATGTTCGAAGAAGCTCGGCTATTTTTTTATGCCGCCTTTCCGGAGGCAGGGAGAGAAATTTTTTTTGCGTAAACATCAGGTGTTCACTTTCAAATACTCTTCCAAAGTCCCGTCATAAAAAATACATCCCCCCTCTTCAAAGGCAATGATTTTCGTAGCCACGCCGGCGATCAAATCCTGATCATGGGAAGCTACGATCACCGTCCCCTTATAATTGCACAACCCCTCGGTCAAAGCCGAAACGGCTTCCAAGTCAAGATGATTATTCGGTTCATCCAGAATCAATAAATTATGCTCTTGTAACATCATGCGAGCTAAAATCAGACGGGCTGTTTCTCCTCCGGAAAGATTTCCTATCCATTTAAAAGCATCATCTCCGGAAAATAACATACGTCCCAAAACATTTCGGATATCTTGATCGTAAACGGCACTTTTTGCTCTTCTGAGCCAATCAAAATTGGAAACTTTTTCTTCTCGATCGATAAAATCGGCATGATTTTGAGGAAAATAGGCCGAGATAACTTGGTGACCGTAGATCACCTCTCCCGCATCCGGCTGCAGTACCCCTGCCAACATTTTTAAAAGAGTCGTTTTTCCTCTTCCGTTATTTCCGATTACACCGATTTTATCTTCGCGATGTACCTCGAAGGAAAAAGAAGAAATCACCGGTCGATTTTCATAAGCCTTTGAAAGATTTTCTGCTTTGAGAATGATTTTTCCGGCTTGTTTTTCGGTAGGCGTAAAAGCAATATAGGGTCGCTGTATATTCGTTTGCTTCAGTTCTTTCGGCTGTAAGCGTTCCATCTCCTTTTTCCGGGATTGTACTTGAGAAGCCCGTGTTCCCGCTCCGAATTTGGAAACAAATTCCTGGAGTTTTTCGATTTTCTTTTCCTTGG